>CAUPZU010000016.1:0-75765 GCA_963516025.1 Acinetobacter lwoffii | reverse complement strand
GTCCTGACGTGGCACAATGCCATTGGCCGTATCGACCATACCGAGCAAACGACTAAAGTCTGTCGTCGGTTGACCTTCTACCATTTCCAGCGAATTTCTTAGCCAGACAATGCCCTTGCCTGCACGATGGTCAGCATGTGCCCGGGTTTCAATACTCTGGATATAACCGCCCGGCCAGCAGCGCATACCCTCCCAAACCGGTAAATATTCTGGACTTTCGATCGGAAAATCTTCCACTCCAGCAATGGCCGTGGTATTTGAAGTTAGCATTCTCCACGCGCGTGCCACGATACAGGTTTTACCATTGGCACACATTTCAGCTTCAACCAGTTCAATGGTTTTACCCGGACGGATCATGCGTGTGGTAACCGAAAATTCACCAAAGGCTATCAGGCCAAAAATATCCAGCCCGACCCGACCAATACGCATGTCAGCACGTGGCTGAAACTGTTCCAGTTCGACGCCTAGAATACCGGTGGCTGGCGCCATGTGCTGCTCATGTGGATTCCACGCACCTTGTGCATGAATATTAGAACGGTAATAAGCCGTAGTACTGCCATCTGCATGCTGTTCGCGCTGAATAAAACTGTAATATGCCGACATTGTTTTAATACTTCCCTGAATATTCTCTTAAACTTTAGAATTTGCAAAAAGTTCTTTGATCTTTATTTTCTGAGCAAAAAGCCATGATAATTCATGATTTGACAATAAATTTTGCACTGTTTAAATCCGACTTTGGTTAAAAGTGCTGTAAAATTTTGCGCAGATAACAAGTGAAAATCCTGCTCCAAGCGTTCAATCATCTTGCTACTTTGCACCATGCTTAACCCTGTCTGCTGTGCCAGCTTCTGCATAATTTTGATGTCTTGCTGATCTTCGGGTTGCATCAGGTCATAGGTCAATGCAAGACCGTTGGTTTTAAGACACTGATGGATAGCCTGAAAAAATCCGTTTTTTTCGGAATTTGGAATGAAATGAGCCACCAGAATGGCCAATGCGGCATCGAAAGTATCCGGCTGATTCAAATCTTGAATCGTGCTTTGGATGAATTGCACCCTTTGTCGATCTATAGAATTCAGATTTTTACTAGCCTGTTTCAGCATGGCTGCTGATGGATCAATTGCAGTAAAGGTCCAGTCTGGATGTTGCTCTAATAAATACGACAATTCATAACCTATTCCGCAACCCACTATTAATATATGTGCGGTTTCTGGGAGTTCAGTGCTGAGAATTGCTTCAATCTGCTGATGCACCAGTTCATAACCGGGAATCAGTTTACGGATATGATCGTCATAACTGGCGACCACGACTTCACTGTGAAAGTTTTTTGCCATATTTTACTCTGATTTTAGATGTTCAGTACATTCATGTATTTCTATTACCAGACCGTCGTGATCAGTAAATTCATTTACAGACATTTTAGAATCTTGCTAAATGTACAACCTCAAACTGCTAGATATATTGAACGTCCATTGCGCAGGTTTCTCGTTACTTTGACGGGGCAAAGTAACCAAACCCTTTTGTTTCACTGATATGGCATCCCTGCCATACAGTGAAACGGCGACATCCATGTCGCCGGGCTCTCTGATGAGTTGCTATTAATTGTTAGCTTTAGGATTAGTTCTAACGTAAAAAATAAAGTTTAAGCAATCTCTTTCAAGTTCAGCTCTTCACGCATAAATTCACGCAATTTGAACTTCTGCGCCTTCCCTGAAGCCGTCATTGGAAATTCCTGGAAGAAACGCACATAGCGCGGCACTTTATTGTGAGAAATATGCTCCTTACAATACTGACGGATGGTTTCTTCAGTACAAGGATCATTTTCATGCAGGATGATGCAGGCACAAAGTTCCTCACCATATTTATGGTCTGGCACCCCAATCACCTGTACATCTGAAACAGCCGGATGGGTATAAAGGAAATCTTCAATTTCTTTCGGGAACAGGTTTTCCCCTCCACGAATCACCACGTCCTTGATTCGACCCTTGATTTTGACAAAGCCTTCATCATCCATTTCAGCGATATCACCGGTATGCATCCAGCGCGCCGCATCAATCACTTCCTGGGTTTTATCCTGATCTTCCCAATAACCGAGCATCACTGAATAACCACGTACACACAGCTCACCCAATTGGCCGCGTGGAACCACCTTGCCATTTTCATCGACAATTTTAACTTCCAGATGCGGATGTACCCGGCCGACCGTACTGACACGTTGCTCGACACTGTCTGCCGTTGAGCTTTGTGCACTGACGGGTGCGGTTTCAGTCATGCCATAACAAATCGTGATTTCAGACATATGCATCCGTTCAATCACGCGCTGCATAATTTCCTGCGGACATGGACTACCCGCCATAATCCCGGTACGCAGACTGGACAGGTCAAATTCGTCAAACTGTTCATGCTCAAGAATGGCGATAAACATGGTTGGCACACCATAAGCCGCGGTACATTTTTCCTGCTGAATGGCTTTCAAGGTTTCCAGCGGATTAAACACGGCAGACGGATAGATCATGGCAGAGCCATGCGTAATACAGGCCAGATTGCCCATGACCATACCAAAACAGTGGAATAAAGGCACTGAAATACAGACACGGTCTTCTGGCCCTAAATGAATCGCTTCACCGACAAAGTACCCGTTATTTAAAATATTATTATGGGTCAGCATGGTGCCTTTCGGATTGCCCGTAGTGCCCGAAGTAAACTGGATATTAATCGTTTCATCGAACTGCAATTCACTGGAGATCTGTTGCAGTTGTTCCAGCTCTTGGGCGCTTGGAGAGCTTAGTAAATCCTGAAAACGGTGGATACCGGTATGCTGCTGATCATCAATTTTAATCACATGCTTTAAATGCGGCAAGCGCTCTGCATTGAGGAATTTACTTTCAGTCTGCATCAGCTCAGGTGCAATTTTAGTCAGAATTTCCTGATAGTCCGTCGTCTTAAACTGAGAAGCAATCACCAGTCCTTTACAGGAGACCTTGTTTAGCACATATTCAAGCTCATTGCTTTTATAGGCCGGATTCAGGTTCACCAGAATAATGCCTGCCTTGAAGGCCGCAAACTGGGTAATGGTCCATTCCACACAGTTCGGCGACCAGATTGCCAGACGGTCACCTTTTTGCATACCTAGTTTCAGCAGCTGACAGGCAAAGGCATTGACCTGATCCTGTAGCTGCCGGTAACTGAGGCGTATGTTCTGATGCAAACTCACTACCGCATCACGTTCTGCATACTGCTCGCAAGCCTGATCAAATTTTTCACCAATCGTCATGCCCAATAAAGGCTGGCTGCTGGTTCCATAGGCATAGCTTAACCGTACTTGTGTCATTGAATCGATCTCCTTGATTCTTTGTAATTCTGATTTTCAACTTTACTAATTGTTTTATGACCACGACGACCTTGTCTGTGTACCGGTTTTTTGTGTGTTTATGCTTGTAAATTTTCCTCCTGCCCACGTACTGCGTTGACACAAAAATCGGCAATCTGTTTGACAAAGTGATCCTTATACTTCTGATCAAACATGACATTTCGGGACGGATTTAAAGGTTCAATCACGACAAAGGTCATGGCACCAACCACACCTAATGCTGCCGTATTCAAATCTTCAAATTCGAATTCTCCATTGACCTTTCCTTCGGCCAGAATTTCCTTAATGCTCTGCTTAAGCAGCTGCTTACTGCGAAAACGCTCATGTTCCATTTCCGGATCAACCGGTTCGAACATCAGTGAATACGCCAATTGGGGGCTATTCATGGCACGCTTGACAAAAGTTGTAACAGATTTTTGCAATTTCAGTTTTGGCGATAAATCTGACTCGGCAATATGGTTCAGAATTCCGACTTCATGCTGAATCGCAGCCGACAAAACCTCGATTAAAATCTGGCTTTTGCTTTCGAAATATCGATAGACCAGCCCTGTAGAAACGCCTGCGCGCTCTGCAATCGCCTGTATCGATGCCTCCTTCAAGCCCCCTTGAATAATCAGTTCACGAGCAGATTCCAAAATCGACAGGCGATTTTGTTCCATTCGTTCCTGCATCAATGATGATCTTTTATAACTCATAAAATTAATCTCAACAAGATAAAATGAATTGTAAATCATTTTGTGAATATAGATTCACTTTTTTATTTTTTCGTTGTATGTTAAAACCACAAGCACAACAACAATGCTTTTTTGGACACAACAAATATAACCTCAGGATGGATGAAGAATGAATTTACAAAGCTTGGATTTCGGTTTGGATGAAACTCTAATAGCGCTTCGTGATTCAGTGGCCGCTTTTTGCGCCAAAGAAATTACCCCGATTGCTCAACAGGTTGACCGTGACAACGAGTTCCCTGCTCACCTTTGGAAAAAATTTGGCGAGATGGGCCTGCTCGGGCTGACAGTCAGTGAGGAATATGGCGGTTCAAATTTTGGTTATCTGGCGCACATCATTGCCATGCAGGAAATTTCCCGTGCTTCTGCATCCATTGGGCTGTCCTATGGCGCACATTCTAACCTATGTGTAAACCAAATTAAGCGAAATGGTACTGAAGAACAGAAACAGCGTTATCTGCCTAAACTGATTTCAGGTGAATATGTCGGTGCCTTGGCAATGTCTGAACCGAATGCAGGCTCGGATGTGGTGAGCATGAAACTGAAAGCAGAAGACAAAGGCGATCACTACCTGTTGAATGGTTCAAAAATGTGGATCACCAATGGTGGCGATGCCGATGTCCTGGTGGTCTATGCAAAAACCGATTTGCAGGCCGGCGCCAAAGGCATGACCGCCTTTCTGGTTGAAAAAAATATGCCAGGTTTCAGTCATGGCACACATTTGGACAAACTGGGTATGCGCGGTTCAAACACTTATCCGCTGTTTTTTGACAATGTCGAAGTACCCAAAGAAAACGTCATGGGCGGCGTCGGTAATGGCACCAAGGTCTTGATGAGTGGTCTGGACTATGAGCGTGCTGTATTGAGTGCTGGCCCACTGGGGATTATGGATGCCTGTATGGATACCGTGATTCCATATATTCATGACCGTAAACAGTTTGGTCAGGCGCTGGGCGAATTCCAGTTAATGCAAGGCAAAATTGCCGACATGTATTCGACCTGGCTAGCCTGTAAGGCACTGGTTTATGCGGTCGGTGCTGAATGTGACAAAGCTGAGCATAGCCGTAGCCTGCGTAAAGATGCTGCCAGTGCCATTTTATATGCTGCTGAAAAAGCGACCTGGATGGCAGGAGAAACCATTCAGACTTTAGGTGGTAACGGTTATATCAACGAATTTGCTGCCGGGCGTTTATGGCGTGATGCCAAACTGTATGAAATTGGCGCCGGTACTTCAGAAATCCGCCGCATGCTGATTGGCCGTGAACTTTTCAACGAAACAGCCTAAACCTTAACACTTAGAATAAAACAAGGATGTTGGTCATGAATCAGTTATCGAGCAAAATCAATATACGTAGTGAAGAGTTTAAAACCAACCAGACTGCCATGCTGCAACTGGTGGATGACCTAAAACAGAAAGTTGAAAAAATTGCTTTGGGTGGTGGCGAAACTGCCCGTCAAAAACATCTGGACCGTGGCAAATTACTCCCCCGTGAACGGATTAATCACCTGATCGATCCAGGAACCGCTTTTCTGGAAATTGGTCAGCTGGCTGCCTATCAGGTGTATCAGGATGATGTTCCTGCCGCAGGTGTGGTCGCTGGTGTTGGTCAGGTCAACGGTGTGACCTGCATGATCATCGCCAATGATGCTACGGTGAAAGGCGGTACTTATTATCCATTAACAGTGAAAAAGCATTTACGTGCCCAGGAAATTGCCGAACAGAACCATCTGACTTGTATTTATCTGGTGGATTCAGGCGGTGCATATTTGCCTTTACAGGATGAAGTATTTCCAGACCGCGATCACTTCGGCCGTATTTTCTACAATCAGGCACGTATGTCGAGCCAAGGTATCGCCCAAATTGCAGTGGTGATGGGCAGCTGTACTGCAGGCGGTGCTTATGTGCCTGCCATGTCAGATGAAACCATTATTGTCCGCAATCAGGGCACCATTTTCCTAGGCGGCCCTCCTCTAGTTAAGGCAGCTACTGGTGAAGTGGTGTCCAGTGAGGATCTCGGTGGTGGTGATGTGCATACCCGTTTGTCTGGCGTGGCTGATCATCTGGCTGAAAACGATGAACATGCACTTGCGATTGCCCGCAACATCGTGGCCAACCTGAACAAAAAGCCAAACAAGACCGCAGATGAAATCGAAGCGCCGCTGTTTGACAGTTCGGAACTGTACGGCATTGTGCCGAGTGACGCGCGCAAGCCTTTTGATATCCGTGAAGTGATAGCGCGTATTGTCGATGGCTCACGTTTTGACGAGTTCAAGGCACGTTTCGGCACTACCCTGGTGACCGGTTTTGCCAAGCTCTATGGCATGCCGGTCGGGATTATTGCCAATAATGGCATTCTATTTTCCGAGTCTGCCCAAAAAGGCGCACATTTTATTGAACTGTGTACCCAGCGCAATATTCCGCTGATTTTCCTGCAAAATATTACCGGCTTTATGGTCGGCCGCCAGTATGAAAATGAAGGCATTGCCAAAAATGGTGCTAAGCTGGTGATGGCCGTCGCCAATGCCAATGTACCGAAACTGACTCTAGTGATTGGCGGTTCTTTTGGTGCAGGCAACTATGGTATGTGTGGACGCGCTTACTCGCCACGCTTTATGTGGACCTGGCCAAACTCGCGTATTTCAGTGATGGGCGGTGAACAGGCCTCCAGCGTCTTGTCGACCTTAAAACGTGACCAGATTGAGCAAAAAGGCGGAACTTGGTCAGCTGAAGAAGAAGACCAGTTTAAACAACCAATCCGTGACCAATACGAACGCCAAGGCCACCCTTATTATGCGTCTTCGCGTTTATGGGATGATGGTGTGATTGATCCAGCGCAATCGCGTGAAGTCTTGGCCTTGAGTCTGGCTGCGGCACTGAATGCGCCAATCCAGCCAACCAAATTCGGCGTGTTCCGCATGTAAGGGGTGACAAAATGACATATCAATTTTTACAGCTCGAACAGCAGGATCAGGTCGCGACAGTCTGGATTAACCGTGCCGAACTGCACAATGCTTTTAATACCCAGGTGATTGAAGAACTGCATGCCTGTTTCCGGTCTTTAAATGACCATGATGATGTACGCGTGGTGATTCTGGCGGGTCGTGGCAAAAGCTTCTCGGCCGGTGCTGACCTGAACTGGATGAAACAGGCCGGTCAGGCATCACAGGCAGACAATGAGGCGGATGCGCTCAAACTGGCGAAAATGCTGCAAAGTCTGGCAACCTTGAAACAGCCGACCATTGCCCGGGTACATGGTATTGCGTTTGGCGGCGGCATGGGTCTGGCTTCGGCCTGTGATATTTGCGTGGCCAGTACCGATGCAAAGTTTGCGACGTCGGAAGTACGTTTAGGTCTGGCACCTTCGACCATCAGCCCGTATGTAATTCGTGCAATTGGTACACGTCAAGCTTCACGTTATTTCCTGACTGCCGAGCGGATTACTGCTGAACAGGCCAAAAGCATTGGTCTTGCGCATGAAGTCACTCCACCAGAACAGCTCGACAGCAAAATTGATGAAATTGTGGAAGCACTTTTACTTGGTGGTCCTGCCGCACAGAGCGCATCGAAACAGTTGATTCAACTGGTTGACCAACAGGTATTGACCGAAGATTTACTGCTTAAAACAGCACAGCATATTGCCCATATTCGCCAGGGAGATGAGGCGAAAAATGGACTGAATGCATTTTTGAACAAACAAAGCCCGGCTTGGATCAAGACCACGGCATAACAACGAGAAGGATCCTACAATGTTTGAGAAGATTTTAATTGCCAACCGTGGTGAAATTGCCTGCCGTGTGATTCGTACAGCGAAGAAATTAGGAATTGCCACCGTTGCCGTCTACTCCGATGCCGATGCTCAGGCACAACATGTGAAACTGGCCGATGAAGCGATCTATATTGGTGAATCGCCAGCAGCACAAAGTTATTTGCAAATTGATCGCATTATTCAGGCAGCCAAAAACACTGGTGCCCAGGCGATTCACCCCGGTTATGGTTTCCTGTCCGAAAATGACCAGTTTGCCTTGGCCTGTCAGGACAACAATATTGTCTTTATTGGCCCGCCAGTCGATGCCATTCTGGCAATGGGTCTGAAAGCCACTTCTAAAGCATTGATGGAAAAAGCCGGTGTGCCTTTAACCCCCGGCTATCATGGTATCAATCAGGATGCCGACTTCCTGAAACAGCAGGCAGATAATATTGGTTATCCGGTACTGATCAAGGCCAGTGCCGGCGGTGGCGGTAAAGGCATGCGTCTGGTGGAACGCAGCGAAGATTTTCTTAGCTCGCTTGCTTCATGCAAGAGTGAAGCACGTTCAAGTTTTGGCAATGAAGACGTTCTGATTGAACGTTATGTGATTCAGCCACGTCATATTGAAGTGCAGGTGTTTGGTGATACCCACGGCAATTATGTACATCTGTTCGAACGTGATTGCTCGGTACAGCGTCGCCATCAGAAAGTGTTGGAAGAAGCGCCTGCACCGAAAATGCCGGAAGACAAACTGGAGGCGATGCGTCAGGCGGCAATCGATGCTGCGCGTGCAGTAAATTATGTCGGTGCCGGTACAGTCGAGTTTATCGTGGAGCAAGACGGCACAGCTTACTTCATGGAAATGAACACCCGTCTTCAGGTTGAACATCCTGTCACTGAAATGATTACCGGACAGGATCTGGTGGAATGGCAACTGTGCGTGGCCTTTGGTGAACCTTTACCGAAGCAGCAGCATGAATTGCAGATTCATGGACATGCACTCGAAGCCCGTGTTTATGCCGAAGAACCGGAAAAAGGCTTTATTCCTGCGATTGGTCAGATCAGCTACCTGCATTATCCGGAGCAAAATGACCATGTCCGCGTTGATAGTGGCATTGTCGAAGGCGATGAAATCAGCACCTATTATGATCCGATGATTGCCAAACTGATTGTCTGGGGTAAAAATCGTGAAGCAGCCTTGACCCAAATGCATCATGCACTGGGTCAGTTCCATGTCGATGGTCTGGGTAACAATATCGCTTTTCTAGATCGCTTGGTGCTGTGTGACTCTTTTAAAAATGCACATTTAGATACTGGCCTGATTCAGCGTGAAGAAGAATCTCTGCTCAAACCTTCTGCGGATATCAGTGTCGAACTGGTAGTTAGTGCCGCACTGATTGAACTTCTGTCACGTCAAGCACAGAATCCCATTCCAAGCAATCCGGTATGGCAGCAGCAAGCATTCTGGCGCTTAAACCAGCAAAATAGTCATACAGTGCAATTACAACGCAATGACATCAAACTAAAAGTTCAGTTCAATACTCAGGATCAAGGTTTTGTCGCCAGCTATAACGGTCAGCAAATTCAAATTCAGGGTCAGCTCGTCGATGCCCATACTTTAGCGTTGCAACTGGCGGGTAAACAGCAAAAACTGGCTTTTAGCCAGACTGAGCAAGGCATTACCCTATTCCAGAATGGTCAAAGCTATAAGTTCAATTACCTGAAGTCTGATTTTAATAATCAGGATGAACAAGGCACGGAAAATAATCTGATCGCGCCAATGCCAGGTGTCATTACCCAGGTGCTCGTGGCAGCCAATGACAAAGTCAAAAAAGATGATGTACTGATGACGCTGGAAGCCATGAAGATCGAATATTCAATTCGTGCACCGCATGACGGCATCATTGCAAGTTCATATTTCCAGAAAGGTGATCAAGTCAAAGCTGGTGATGAACTGGTCGAGTTCCAGCCACTGGCGGAGGAAGTGGCATGACGGATTTTGTCAAAATCGTAGAAGTCGGACCACGCGATGGCCTGCAAAATGAAAAAACACCTTTGACATTGGATGACCGGAAAAACCTGATTTTGGACCTGATGAAAACCGGTCTGCAGTCCATCGAAGTCGGTTCCTGTGTCTCAGCCAAATGGGTACCGCAAATGGCAGACAGTGATGTGCTCTTTGCCAGCCTACCCCAAGATCCGAATATTCAGTTCAGTTTATTAACCCCAAACATGAAAGGTTTTGAATCGGCACTGGCTGTGGGTTGCAAGGAAGTGGCGGTATTTACTGCAGCTTCTGAAAGCTTTACCCGCAAAAACATCAACTGCTCGATTGATGAAAGCTTCGAGAAGTTTGCCGATGTCATGGCAGCAGCCAAAGCCAATGATATTAAGGTACGTGGCTATGTTTCCTGCATGGTGGACTGTCCTTATGAAGGTGCCATTGATCCCAAGCAGGTGGTGAAAGTCACGCAGCGTTTGCTGGAGATGGGCTGCTATGAAGTGTCGTTGGGTGAAACCATTGGCACGGCCACCCCAGACCGGGTTAAATACGTCTGGGAAGCTTGTTTGGCTGAACTTGATGCCAAAGTGCTGGCCGGTCATTTCCATAATACCTACGGCATGGCGATTGCCAATATTTATCAGTCACTGTTGCAAGGCATTCGGGTCTTTGACTCCTCCATTGCTGGACTGGGTGGCTGTCCTTATGCCCAAGGTGCATCTGGCAATGTCTCGACCGAAGACCTGTATTACCTGCTCTCGAATATGGGCTTTGAAACCGGTATTCAGCTGGATGCACTGATGCAGGCCAGTCGTAATATCAGTGAAGTCTTGCAGCGCAATAATCCATCCAATTATGCCAATGCCTACTGGCAAAAAGCCTGTGCTTAACAATAATCATGCTTGAGCAAAATAAACTTAAGCAACCCATAAGGATATAAACAGCAGATTTAAGTCTGCTGTAATAACAATAGAGGTGACAAGATGTCAAACAAGGTTTATGACAGCGCTCAATCCGCCTTAAAGGATGTGGTGCAAGATGGTCATACTCTGGCTGTCGGTGGTTTCGGCCTATGTGGTATTCCAGAAGCTTTGATCGCAGCTTTAAAAGAAACAGGTGCTAAGCAACTCACCTGTATTTCCAACAATGCCGGCGTAGACGGCTTCGGTCTCGGCCTTCTGCTGGAAACCAAACAGATTAAAAAAATGATCTCCTCTTATGTCGGTGAAAACAAGGAATTCGAACGTCAATATTTAAATGGCGAACTGGAAGTTGAACTTACTCCACAAGGGACTTTGGCAGAAAAATTACGTGCTGGCGGTGCCGGTATTCCGGCTTTTTATACGGCGACGGGTGTCGGAACCGTGATTGCTGAAGGTAAGGATGAACGTGAATTTAAGGGCAAGAAATATATCCTGGAAGAGTCTTTAACTGCTGATGTCGCCTTGGTTAAAGCCTATAAGGCCGATAAAGCCGGTAACCTGATTTTCCGTAAAACCGCCCAGAACTTTAATCCGGTCTGTGCCATGGCGGGCAAAGTCACCATTGCTGAAGTTGAAGAAATTGTAGAGATTGGTGCGCTGGATCCAGATGAAATCCATCTTCCGGGAATTTATGTGAACCGGATAGTCGTGAATGCTCAACCGGAAAAACGTATTGAACAGATGACCTTAAAGGCGGAGGCTTGATCATGGCTTGGACACGTAATGAAATGGCGCAGCGCGCGGCACAAGAGCTTGAAGATGGTTTCTATGTCAATTTAGGGATTGGCCTGCCGACGCTAGTCGCAAATTATATTCCGGAAAATATCAATGTCTGGCTGCAATCGGAAAATGGTTTGCTGGGGATTGGTGAATTTCCAACCGAGGAAACTGTCGATGCCGACTTGATCAATGCCGGTAAACAGACGGTTACCGCGCGAAAAGGTGCTTCATTTTTCTCAAGTGCCGACTCCTTTGCCATGATCCGTGGTGGTCATGTCAATATTGCCATTTTGGGAGCCATGGAAGTGTCTGAAACTGGTGATCTGGCCAACTGGATGATTCCGGGCAAAAAGGTCAAAGGCATGGGCGGTGCCATGGATCTGGTCGCGGGTGTACAAAAAGTCGTGGTCTTAATGGAACACTGCGCCAAAGATGGTACACCGAAGATTGTACCGCAATGTAGCTTGCCGCTGACCGGCCAGGCTGTGGTGAACCGGATTATTACCGACCTCGGTGTACTGGATGTTAGTCCTGATGGAATTCGACTGGTTGAACTGGCACCAGAGGTCAGTTTTGAAGAGATTCAAAAAGTCACGGGGGTAGCGCTACTACGTAATGCTGCCTGATCCAGCCAGCCCTTAAGAATAAAATTTCTTAAGGGCTTTTTTATATATAGCTGTTTCATTTCAAAATAATAATCGCAGAATAAATGGATTTTAATCATGCAAACTCAACAAAATATTTTGCAGCGCTTCGCCTTGCGCGTCAGCGACTGGTCTGAAAAATGGTTTCCGGATTCTTATATTTTTGCCCTACTCGGCGTCATCATTGTGGCGATTGCCGCCATCGGAATTGGTGCACCGGCACAGGATGTCGCGATTTCCTTTGGAGACGGCTTCTGGAGCCTGATCCCCTTTACCTTGCAGATGTGCATGCTGATCGTGGTCGGTTATGTGGTTTCTGTGTCCAAGCCTGTCCAGCTGTTGATCCAGAAAATGGCGCGCCTGCCGCATTCCGGTCGTGGTGCGATTGTCCTGGTCGCCACGGTCAGCCTGTTAATTTCCTTGATTAACTGGGCCATGAGTACCGTACTAACTGCACTTCTAGTGATTGCACTGGCACAGCGTAAAGAGCTTAACATGGATTACCGCGCCGCTGCGGCTGCCGCGATTATCGGGATGGGTGCGACCTGGGCACTGGGTATCAGTTCTTCAGCTGCACAGTTACAGGCCAATAAAAGCAGTCTACCCGAACCGATTTATAATCTGACGGGCGTGATTCCATTTACCGAGACTATTTTCCTGCCACAGTCTATGATCATGACAGCGGTACTGATTGTGGCTTCAATCGCAATTGCTTACTGGTCAGCTCCTAAAGGGTCTGACATTAAAACCATTGAGCACTTCCCGATTCAGATTGAAGAAGAAAAACTGGAAGTATCTGCCGAAAAAAGACCGGGGGATTGGCTGGAAAATTCACCCATTTTAAGCATTCTGATTGTGATTCTGGGCGCAGTCTGGATGTTTAACGAATTTTCCAAAAGCAATCCGATTCTGGCCATTTCCAGCTTAAATACCTATAACTTTATCTTCCTGATTTTGGGCGTGGCCTTACACGGTACACCGCGAAATTTCCTGAATGCGGTATCCAAAGCCGTACCCGCCATTTCTGGGGTACTGATCCAGTTTCCGCTGTATGGCAGTATTGCCTTTATGATGACCAATGCGCTAAACCCGGCCGATCTGTCATTGTCACATTACATTGCCGAGTTCTTTGTTTCCATTGCCTCGCAGGAAACCTTTGCCATTGTGATGGGCTTATACTCGGCGATTCTGGGTTTCTTTATTCCTTCTGGCGGAGGGAAATGGATTATCGAAGCGCCCTATGTGATGCAGGCTGCGCATGACCTGAAAGTGCATCTGGGCTGGTCGGTACAGATTTATAATGCGGCAGAAGCCTTGCCGAATCTGATTAATCCATTCTTTATGCTTCCGATGTTGGGTATCCTGAAATTAAAAGCCAAAGATGTGATTGGATTTACGGTGACCCAGTTGATTTTCCATCTGCCTTTGGTACTGTTCCTGCTATGGTTCCTTGGTCGGACATTGACTTATAGCCCGCCGGTATTTTCTTAATTTAAGATAATAAAAAAGGACGAAAATTCGTCCTTTTTTATTTAGGCCGCTCTCTTAATTTCCTGTCTTCTCAACTACACCTTCATCATCTACTTCACGTACAATTCCCGTTTCGGTATTCACGACCTCAAAGGTCACGCGACGATTCTGAAACTGTCCGGCAGGTGTGGCATTGGGTTCAACCGGCTGATCCTCTCCCATGCCAACTGCCTGTAACTGTGCAGGATTGACCCCTTTTCCAACGAGATAACTGGTAATCGCTTGAGCTCGTTGCACAGACAGCACCTTATTTTCTGCTTCGCTGCCCTGAGCATCGGCATGTCCTGTAACCTTCAGAATGACATGCGGTGCTCGTTGCAATAATGCAGCAGCCTGATCCAGCACCAATTTATTGACCTCGGGAACTTCAGTCGATGCCGTATCAAAATTAATGATCTGTAAATTCAGTGCAGTCGCCACATCCAGTGCTTTAACATTATCGGTCTTGATACTGGCCAAGGCTTGTTCTGCCTCACTATTGGCGGTATTAATCACGTCACTTCTATTGAGCGGGTGCTGGGTAACCACAGTGACATTCTTGGCCAGACTACGAATTTGTGCTGCCAGACGCTCGGCTTCTGCATTGGTTGCTGCACGCACCGAAACCTGATTGCCAATCCAGTCGAGTGACACATTTGGCATTCCCTGAATGGTTCTCAAAACAGTCGGAATAGTATCTTGATCGGTGAATTCTGAATGATAAACCTCACTGCTCAGCGCACCACAACCAATATTATAATTAAAGATCTGTTTGATCTCATTTTGTAGAATTTCCATATACTGCGGATTATTCAGCTGTAATTGGCAACTGACAATTTCGCCATTGCTACCAGTACTCAATCGCAAGGATGCAGGCTGAGCTGCGGCAACTTCGCTCGTTGCCTGGGTATTTGAATCTTCAACATCATCCTGCATGCAGCTACGAACCAAAAACAGGATCAAACCCGCCAGGATCAGAAAAATAATAAACGGCCATAAAAAGCCGGTTTTTCTTTCTTCCTGAACAATGATGGTCTGCTCCGCCAATACAGGTTCCTGATTTAAATTCTGCCCTGCCAAGGGTGAAACTCCAAGCGCTGCCAGAATAGGGCCAGCCCAAAGGGGTAATGCGCGCTGAATCGAATCGGCGTGGGTTTCCAGCAAATGGCTAATCGCTTCCGGACTCGAAGCACCTGCTTCAGTCTGTAAAAAATTCATGGTCGGTACAATTGACCGGTTCAAGGTATGCTCTATTTCATCTTGCGGCGCGCTCTGATCAAGTTGATCCAGAAACTGCTGCTTGAGTGCCGGGTTTGCATTGAATAATTCATGGATTTTTGGATTGAGTTGCTGACCAAGATTCTCAATCCAGGCGGGACGTGAACGCAATATACTTAAAAATATGGGATAGAATTGAGCCAAAGCTTGATCTTTGGCAAATAAATGCTCGGTTTCACCTTGAAGCACAATCGCCGTAACATCGCTTTTTAAGCGTTCTATAAAGTCTATATTCATAATCGTCACCATTCTTTTGATTTTTCTAATGTTTAATATTTAATCAGTGTAACGATCCCCATTTTTTGAAAATGTAAATAATTGTATGAATATCATAAAGTTTCACTATTTTTGTTGAGTACTCATTTTACCAACACAAAATTTAAAAAATAAAAAAAGCCAGCCGAAGCTGACTTTTATAAAATTGGGATCACTTAAGCAGCAAAAGTTTGAACCACTTTACCCAGCACTTTTTGATTAATTAGCGGGGTATTTTTACCTTGTGACACGATGCTTTCTTTATTCAGGGTCCATTCCAGTTCCGGATCTAGCAGCACCCAGCCTGATTCATTTATCCATCGATCTGCCATTTGTGCAACACGAGCCGGAGCTAGGGTCACTTTTTCCACCCATTCCAGTGGAGTCAACAACCCCTCACGAATCAGTTGCAGACCAAAAGGCACATAGGTATCAAAAGCAGTGAATCCTGGCTGCGTTTCAGCAAACGGCGCCATTTTCGCAGAGCTGCTCAGCGGTTCATGATGAGTACAAATCGCATCAATCACACCTGATTTTACACCCTGACGCAGTAATTCTTTGTCCTGTTCAGAACGGAGTGGCGGACGTACATGTGCAAGAGAGTTAAATCCATCAATCAAATGATCGGTCAGATGTAACTGATGCATGGCCACATCACAGGTCACCGGTAAGCATTTTTCCTTGGCAATACGGATCAATTCCACCGAAGCACCACAAGACAACAGACCAAAGTGTGCTCGTACTTTGGTTGATTCAATCATCAACAGATATTTGGCAATCGCCACGGTTTCAGCCAGTGCCGGAATCATCGGCAAGCCCTGACGTGATGCAATAAACCCTTCATGCACACAGCCGTCTTTGGCAATTTGTGGTTCTTCCGCATAGAACACCACCGTCAGGTCTAAGCCTGCAGCATATTCAAGGGTACGCAGTACCACATCATCATTGGCAAACGGCGCACTGGCATTGGAAACCGCAGTACAACCGCCCTTTTTCAAGCCCGCCATATTTGCCGGTTGTTGACCATTTAAGCCTTGGGTTTGCGCACCAATCACTTGAAGATAGATCCCACCATCCAGCATGGCTTTTTCGACCAGACCGTGAATCAGCGCACCATTATCTTGTACGATTGGCTTTGAATCGGGTGGCGTAAATACGTGCAAAATGCCATTTTCACGTGCCGCTTTTCCTTCAGACTTAAGCGTACCGTGTTGCTGTTGACCCGGTTCACGTAAACGCGCACACAAATCGACCATGGTTGGCATTAACCATTTGCCTTGACCATCAATCGTTTCAGAGACGTCTGCTGTTTCTGCAACGAATTTTCCATTTTCCAGATACACGGTCTGGATAGAATTAGTGTTTTGGATTGGATCAAGAACACGGACATTTTCAATTTTTACAATAGTCATGACTTATTCCTTAACCCGCAATCGCTTCAATCAAACCTTGTTCTTGTAACTGGCCTTGCATCGATAAAGCCAACACCGCCATACGCACGGCAATACCATTGGTCACCTGCTTCAAAATCACAGATTGCGGACCATCCGCAATACTTGAGTCGATTTCAACGCCGCGGTTCATTGGTCCCGGATGCATCACGATACAATCCGGTTTGGCCATGGCAAGACGTTCTTTATTCAAGCCATACATTTTGTAGAACTCAGCTTGCGAGGCCAGTGCCGGAGAATCAATCCGCTCGTTTTGAATACGTAAGGTAATGATCACGTCGCAGTCTTTGATGCCGTCTTCCATATTGTTAAATAGACGAACACCATCGCCATATTCTTCAAAGCCTAATGGCAGCAAGGTATTCGGTGCAATCACCCGGATATCCTGACAGCCTAAAGTTTGCAAGGCGGCTACATCTGAACGCGCGACACGTGAATGCTTGATATCGCCAATAATGGCAATCGACATTTCTTCGAATTTTTTATTGGTTTCGCGGCGAATGGTCAGCATGTCCAGCATCGCTTGAGTCGGATGCGCATGACGGCCATCACCGGCATTAATAATTGCCACCGTTGGGCAGACATCTTTGGCAATAAAATGCGCTGCCCCTGAAGATGAATGACGTACCACAAAAATATCGGCCGCCATGGCTTCCAGATTCCATAACGTGTCACGCAGGGTTTCACCTTTGGAAGTACTCGAACGGGCAATATCGATATTGAGAACGTTGGCAGAAAGGCGCTTGGCAGCGGCTTCAAAGGTGGTGCGGGTACGGGTTGAATTTTCGAAGAACAGGTTCATCACCGTTTTGCCTTCGAGCAAATTATTGGTGATCAGCTGATTTTGGTCATTAAAAAAGGACTGTGCAGTGTCCAATATTTTTGTCAGGGTTTCTTTAGAAAGACCTTCGATGGTCAAGAAGTGTTTTAGATTACCTTCTTTATTGAGTTGAATCTGGCTCGGTGTATGCAATGCCGCCAAGTGCATGAGAGATTCCTTATGCGTTAAGTCAACATATTATACAGAGATTGGCGAATTTTTATAGTTGGCCATGCTTCTACTTGTACAAAAAGCATCTGAACAATAAAAACAAAAAATCAGATTCCTTTGTATTTTTTCAATAACATAATTTAACCCGATTTGCATCTTGCTGATTTTAAGTACAAAACCAACGGGTGCTTCAGTCTGGAGCATTCACACCCATCTCAGGTTTAACGCAGTGCACCAATATAACGATGTGACACCTGTGCACGATAGATATCGTCTTCATCCGGTTCGACCGAGATCAGCCCTTCCTGCTGGCTTGGGTGTGCAGATTCTGTTGGTGAATCTTGTGCTGTTTCCGAAATCTCCAGTACCATTTTCAGGCGCTGGATCAGATGATTCAAATCTGGGTCTTGGGTCTGCTCTGCCAGTTGAATCACATGCCGGGCATAATCCAGGTTCTCTGCCAGATAAATTGCATCAATCACCCGACCTGAAACACGTCGTAAACGCGCATAGATTAAAGTGGCCACTGAAAAAGCGTCATGGTTGCCTAACTGATTCTCTAACATCTTAACCCCCATTATAAAATTGAAAAATCAGGCAGCCATCGCTCCCCATCGACTGACCGCCTGATTTGCCATGTATAGAGCAAAATGCATACCAGTTCCTCAATTTATAGTGTGAATATTATTTTTCTCTATCACATGCCACGGCCTTTCAGAGAATTTCAAAAGCTTTCAATATAAAAATACGGTAAACTTAGCGCAGTTTTTTATTTATCTTTTTTGGTCTCTCTATTATATGAATACCTCTCCACGTTTAAGCAATTATTGGGTCACCTGTGCCGATGGTCTGGAAACCTTATTAGAAGAAGAAATACAAGGCTTAGGTGTTCAGAATATTGAGCGTTTTCCGGGCCGTTTGACCTTTAAAGGCACACTGGAAAATGCTTATCGTATCTGCATGTGGTCACGTCTGGCTTCACGTGTCTTGATGCCAATCCACACGCATGAAATTGAATTTTCTCATGATGCCCGTGATGTGGCAGAAGAACTCTATGAAGGGGCTCTCAGCTTCGACTGGTCGCTGATTTTTGCACCACAAAGCACCTTTGCGATTCGTTTGCATGTCGAGCGTGACATCAAGGTCAACACCCAGTTCGCGACTTTACGTGCCAAAGATGGTGTCGTAGATTCCTTTATGGAAGCGGTAGGCAAACGTCCAAGCATTGACACCAAACAGCCAGAAATCACCATGTATATTCTGGCAGGCAAGAAAGAACATACTTACTGCCTGGACCTGTCTGGCGACTCTTTGCATAAACGCGGTTATCGCCGCTTTATGACTGACGCCCCAATCAAGGAAAACCTGGCCGCTGCGATTTTGCAAAAAGGTGGTTTAAAAGCGTTAAATCCGGACATCATTGTCGATCCAATGTGTGGTTCAGGTACCTTTATTATTGAATCCCTAATGATTTTGACCGACCGTGCACCGGGTCTGGTCCGTCGTTTCGGTTTTAATGGCTGGAATGGCCATGACCATGAACTCTGGATGAGCATCAAGGCCGAAGCTGCTGAACGTCATCAAGCGGCAATGGAAAATCCATTACCACAATTCTATGCCTTCGATGCGGACTGGGAAGCGGTTAAAGCCACCAGACAAAATATTATCGCGGCGGGTTTTGAAGCTGCTCTCGACAATATCATGATCGAAGAACGGACTTTAAATGACTGGCCTGATTTCCATGCAGAAGGCAAGAAAGTATTCTTCGTGACCAACCCGCCATATGGCGAACGTCTCGGCGATAAAGCGCAAAACCGTTCTTTATACCTGGGTTTATCGGCTTTATTGCAAAAGAATTTCCCGAATCAAAAAGCGGCTGTGATTGCCTCCCAAGTGGAACAGGCCGATGTGCTGGCGTTCAATGATCCGCAAATCCTGCGTTTGATGAATGGTAAATTGCCGATCTATATCCGCTTCGGTACGGTTAAACCGGCCGCAGTGGTACGTCCATTCCTAGAAAGCTGGCAGCCTCAGCAGTTTGAACCGATTGAAGGTGCGATGGAGTTTGCCAACCGTCTGACCAAAAATATGCAAGCTCTAAAAAAATGGGCAGTCAAGGAACAGATCCATTGTTTACGTCTCTATGATGCAGATTTACCTGATTTTAACGTCGCAGTAGATCTGTATGGCGAGCGTTTGCATGTACAAGAATATGCGCCACCTAAAACTATTGATCCGGAAAAAGCCAAAAAACGTTTCAACCTGGCCTTACAGGCCATTCGTGCCGTGACCGGTTTGGGCCGTGATGCGATCTTTATCAAGACCCGTGCACGTCAGGAAGGTAAAAACCAGTACACCAAACAAAGTACAGCATCCAAGCGTTTTATCGTTCAGGAAGGTCAAGCCAAGATTCTGGTCAACCTGACCGATTATCTGGATACCGGTCTGTTTCTGGATCACCGTCAAATGCGTTTACGTATTGCACGTGAAGCAAAAGGCAAACACTTCCTGAACCTGTACAGCTATACCTCAACGGCAAGTTTACATGCTGCTTTGGGTGGTGCTGCAAGTACAACCAGCGTCGATCTGTCGAATACTTATTTGAACTGGTCTAAAGAAAATTTTGTTCTGAACGGCTTAACCGTGGATCATGCGGATGAACAGCATCAGTTCTTTGCCTCTGACTGTTTCGAATGGCTAAAAGAAGGTCATGAGCAATATGAGCTGATCTTTATCGACCCACCAACCTTCTCAAACTCGAAGAAATTCTACGGGACCTTTGACGTACAGCGCGACCATTTGTCCCTGTTAAAACGTGCGATGAACCGCTTAACCACTGATGGTACCTTGTATTTCTCAAATAACTATCGTGGTTTTGAGATGGATGAAGAAATTCTGGCCTTCTTTGATGTTGAAGAAATTACCCAGGAAACCATTGGACCTGACTTCAAGCGGAATCAAAAGATTCACCGTGCCTGGAAAATCCGTCATCCGCAAGTGTAATTTGATGATGAATTAACTGTCTTTATCACGATTGATATCTTCTTTATTTTCCCTGAGCTGAGTTTTAAGCAATGTTTTAAAGCTCGCCACAACAAGAATACAAAAGTGTTGTGATGCTCGAAGTTAAAAATAAGATTAAAAAAACCCAGCCTAGGCTGGGTTTTTTGTTGCAAGGAAAACCGGTTTAGTTAAGTTTCATTTTTTCGAAGATTAACTCACCAGCTTCAGCTTTTACCAGAATGGTATCGCCAGGCTGGAATTCTCCACCCAGGATTTTCTGCGCCAGACCATTTTCAATACGCTGCTGGATTGCACGTTTCAGTGGACGTGCTCCATACAATGGATCAAAACCGGCTTCAATCAGTTGATCGAAAGCACTGTCATCTACCGACAAGCGCATATCGCGTTCTGCCAGACGTTGACGTAAACGGTCCAACTGGATATCGGCAATACCGCGAATCTGGTCTTTTTCCAGCGCATGGAACACTACCAGTTCATCAATACGGTTGATAAATTCCGGACGGAAATGTTCCGATACCGCATTCATCACCACCGTACGGACTTCTTCTTTAGTGGCATTACCGCCCAATTCACGTACATCCTGCGAACCCAGGTTCGAAGTCATGACGATCACAGAGTTTTTAAAGTCCACTACCCGGCCTTGCGAGTCAGTTAAACGGCCATCATCCAGTACCTGTAGCAAGATGTTAAATACGTCCGGATGCGCTTTTTCGACTTCATCAAACAAGATCACACTATACGGTTTACGACGTACGGCTTCAGTAAGCACCCCACCTTCTTCATAACCGACATAGCCCGGAGGCGCACCAACCAAACGGCTGACCGAATGTTTTTCCATAAATTCTGACATATCGATACGCACCATGGCATCGTCGCTGTCAAACAGGAAATTCGCCAAGGCTTTGGTCAATTCTGTTTTACCGACACCCGTTGGCCCCAGGAACAGGAATGACCCACTTGGACGGTTCGGATCTGACAGACCGGCACGTGAACGGCGTACTGCATTGGATACCGCCACCACGGCTTCATCTTGCCCTACTACACGGTTATGCAGGAATTCTTCCATATGTAGCAATTTGTCACGCTCGCCTTGCAGCATTTTCGCCACTGGAATTCCTGTGGCTGCACTGACCACTTCTGCGATTTCATTGTCGGTGACTTTGTTACGCAGCAATTTTGGCGTTGCACTTTCATCGGCTTTTTCAGCCAGCTCAAGCTGCTTTTGCAACTCTGGAATCACGCCATATTGCAAACGTGCTGCCTCGCCCAGATCACCTTCACGTTGCGCTTTTTCAAGTGCTGTACGCGCCTGATCCAGTTTGATCTGTACGTCTTTATTGCCTTCGACCAGCGCTTTATCTGCGCGCCAGACTTCTTCTAGGTCATGATACTCTTTTTCAACTGTGGCGATCTGATCGGACAAGTATTGAATCTCAGCTTTGGCACCTGAGTCTTCATCTTTTTTCACCGCTTCCAGCTGCATTTTTAACTGAATCAGACGGCGTTCCAGTTTATCCAGTGCTTCTGGTTTAGAATCGAGTTCCATTTTGATGCGCGATGCTGCTTCATCAATCAGGTCAATGGCTTTATCCGGCAACTGACGGTCGGTGATATAACGGTGTGACATTTTCGCAGCAGCAATAATGGCTGAATCCAGAATCTGTACCCCGTGATGGGTCGCATAGCGATCTTTCAGACCACGCAGAATCGCAATGGTATCTTCTACGCTTGGCTCATCGACAAGCACTTTCTGGAAACGACGTTCCAGCGCTGCATCTTTTTCAATATACTGACGATATTCATCCAGTGTGGTCGCACCGACGCAGCGCAGCTCGCCACGGGCCAGCGCAGGTTTCAGCATGTTACCGGCATCCATCGCGCCATCACCTTTACCGGCACCCACCAAGGTATGCAACTCGTCGATAAACAGGATGATTTCGCCTTCATGTTTGGCAATATCTTTCAGAACGGCTTTTAAGCGTTCTTCAAACTCACCACGGTATTTGGCACCGGCCAGCAAAGAACCCAGATCAAGTGATAAAACACGTTTACCTTTGAGTCCTTCAGGCACTTCACCATTGATAATCCGCTGCGCCAGACCTTCGACGATTGCAGTTTTACCGACCCCTGGCTCACCGATGAGTACCGGGTTATTTTTGGTACGGCGTGATAAGACCTGAATGGTACGGCGGATTTCATCATCACGGCCAATCACAGGATCAAGCTTGCCTGCCAACGCACGTTCAGTTAAATCAATGGTGTACTTATTCAGTGAATCACGCTGATCTTCATGATTATTGCTCATGACTTTTTCATCGCCTCGAAATTGATTAATCACTTGGCCTAAAGTCTCTGCCTTTACGCCAATACTATTTAATAAGGTTTTGGTATTTCCGGTTTCTGCCAGCGCCAACAGCACCCAATCCGTAGATAAAAACTCATCTCCGGCTTTTTGCGCAAAGCTGTCTGCCAGATGCAATACTTTTGCCGCTTCAGGACTGAGGTTGATATCTGCTGATGGATTGGTCAGGGTTGCCGCATTGCTCAATGCTGTTTGCAGCTTGGTTTGTAGCTCACGCAGATTAGCACCGGCCTGTTGCAGCAGGCTGACATTGGATGCTTCATCCATCAAGGTGGCCAAGATATGGATCCCATCAATGGAGGTATGATCCTTACTCATGGCCAGCGATTGTGCATCGGAAAGGGTTTGCTGCAGGCGATTGGTAAATTTTTCAAAACGCATTCTTGTTATTCCTCACAACAAATTTTCTACTTGATGGATATATGGGTGCACTTGATAAAATTTCAAATCATTTTTATATATTTTTCAAAAACTTAATTTATATTAGAAGACAGATATCAGTAATAATATTGGTATATATAAAGCAGATTTCAAGAGCGTCAAATAGAATTTTTATCTGCTTGTTCAGATGACCTGTATTGAATTTCCTTTCTGATCAATGAAGACGACTTAAATGTGTCGCATCCGTTCCAGAACATCGATTACTTGGCTGAATCCTTGCGGCGTTTGGATCAGCCTACGTGGTAACTGATCATCTAGAGAGCGATTGGGTGAATTGATAAAAAGGCGCATTACTTCAAAATCGCCACCAGCAAGCTTAAACAATTGCTGATAATAAAGCGAGTGCCTGTTTTCCTTCACTCGTATGCGGAGCTAAATCATCCATTTGCACAAGCGATAATACCTCTTGCTCCGGGACGCCGAGAATGGCAGCAAGTTCCGATTGCGTAAGCTGTAATTGCTCGGCTATTCGACTCGTGGCTTTCACTAATACTGTAGTTGGTAATGTCGTGGCTTCTGGATTCATTTTTTAAAGCTCATCTTCTTATGTTCATTTGATTATGCCGTTTTTAATTTCTGACATCTAGGTTGTGTGGACTCAACTTTGTTAATTCTTAAAATAAAAACACCCTCATAGGAAGGTGCATTTCAATCAGCACAAAGTTAAGGTGCAGGGTTCGGCTGCTGACGGTGAATATCTTCAATAGCTTTAAGAATTTCTTCTGATAGATCGATTTCAAATGCCTGAATATTTTCTTTCAGCTGATCCAGATTGGTCGCACCGATAATGGTACTGGTCACAAAGAACTGCTGCTTGATAAAGGCCAAAGCCAATTGGGTAAGACTTAAGCCATGCTGTTCTGCCAGCTGGGCATATTGCTCGGTTGCCCATTCACTTTGCGGATTGCTATAACGGCTAAAGCGGGAGAACAGTGTTACACGCGCATTGGCAGGACGTGCACCATGCCGGAATTTACCGGTCAGATAACCAAATGCCAAAGGTGAATACGCCAACAAGCCCACACCTTCATAATGGGCAATTTCTGACATGCCAATTTCATAAGTACGGTTCAGCAGGTTATATGGGTTTTGTACACTGACAAATTTGGACAAACCTAATTTCTCTGCGAGGTGCAGAAATTTCATCGTGCCCCACGGGGTTTCATTGGAAAGACCAATATAACGGATACGGCCTTTTTTAATTTCATCCTGCAAGGCAGTCAGGGTTTCTTCCAGATCCGTTACGGCACGGTCTTCTGCCGCTTCAGCATTGCCATAACCCAGCTTGCCAAAGAAATTGGTTGGGCGTTGCGGCCAGTGTAACTGATACAGATCAATATAATCCGTTTGTAGGCGTGACAATGACTGGTCAATGGCTGCTGAAATTTCATCGGCAACGAAACGGGTTTGACCATCCCGGATATGGCTACCACCTTGCGATGGTCCGGCAATTTTTGAGGCTAAAAAGAGTTTGTCACGGCCACCACGTGCAGCGATCCAGTTCCCGATAATACGCTCGGTAGCACCTTGCGTTTCAGGTTTTGGCGGTACCGGGTACATTTCCGCAGTATCCCAGAAATACAGTCCCTGATCTAAAGCATAATCCAGTTGCTGAAAAGCCTGTTCTTGCGTGTTCTGCTCACCAAAGGTCATGGTGCCCAAACAAATTTCTGGCAAAAGAATGCCGGTATCCGCCAACGGTCTGAATTGCATAAAAACATCCTGTGAATTTTATTCAGTGAATTGAGATCAAGTGGGCTATAGCCTATCGGAATTATAAGGGGAGCTTAAATCATCTTTTCTGAGAAGCTTGTTCTAAATTTTTATGTATTAAGTAATGACGCATAAAAAAGCAAATCCGAAGATTTGCTTTTTAATATCTGGATTATTCGTCTATGGCACCATCTGCCACTGCTTCAGACGCTTCTTCTAGTGAAGCATCAAAGATCAGGATGGCTTTACCATCGGTTTCGATCATGCCCTGCTCTTCTAGCGTTTTCAGTACGCGACCCACCATTTCACGGGAACAGCCAACAATACGGCCAATTTCCTGACGGGTAATACGAATCTGACGGCCATTCGGCAAAATCATCGCTTCTGGCTGTGAAGACAGGTCGATCAGGCAACGTGCAATCCGGCCTGAAACATCAATAAATGCCAGATCAGTGACTTTACGTGTGGTATTTTTCAAACGACGTACTAATTGAGCAAATACCGCATAGCTCAGATCAGGATATTGCTTGCTGATTTCGTGAAAGTTTTCATAGGTAATTTCGGCAATTTCACACACATCACGCGTACGAACTTCCGCAGTACGTTGTGGATTAACCTCGAATAGACCCATTTCCCCAAAGAAGTCACCCGCATTTAAATAAGCCACGACAATTTCACGATCATCATCTTCACGAAGAATGATAGATACAGACCCCTTCAGAATTAAATATAAAGATTTAGATTCTGATCCTGCATCAATGATCGTGGTACGTTTTGGATAACGATTAATATATGCACGTTTTAACAGTGCTTTCACGGATTCTGGTAATTGCCCCGGAGAAAGCGCATCAGTGCTTAATTGTGAAAAGTTTGAAGTCATGCTAACAGTTCCGATTATGGATAATTTATAGATCGCACAAGACCTAATGTGAACTTGTCACACAGTGGGATTGAAATTCCGTATCAACCCAATTTATGTTAGTGTACAGTTACTTGACAAATTTATAGCTTTTTTTAGGTAGTTGCAATGCAAACAAGCGTTCATTGGTTAGAGAATGTTGCTTTTGAAGCAAAAACTCAAAGTGGTCATAGCCTTATCATGGATGGTTCAGCTGAATACGGTGGTGAAAACCGTGGTCCCCGTCCTATGGAACTGCTTTTAACGGGTCTGGGCGGTTGTGCGTCTTTTGATATTGTTACCATTTTAAAGAAGGCTCGTCAGGATATTAGCGATGTACGCTGCGAATTAAAGGCTGAACGTGCAGATACAATTCCGGCAGTATTCACGAAAATTCACTTGCATTTTGTAGTGACCGGCAAAGCGATTAAAGAGAAACAGGTCGCAAAAGCCGTAGAACTTTCTGCTGAAAAATATTGCTCTGCCAGCAAAATGCTGTCTGATGGCGGTGTTGAAATCACCCATGATTATGAAATAATCGAAGCAGAATAAAATCTAGATTCTGTAAAAAAAGCGGCTGGAAAAGCTGCTTTTTTTGTATCAGAAAATTGCCTTTTCTCAGAACCGCTGAACTGAATACTGATTGCCATCTTCAAAGCTCAAGATATTTTCTGGAAATCTTAAGGCGCCGAGTCGATGTCTGAACGCGACACCCTGTTGACGATCGAGATAGCGTTTACCCACTGAATAATCCACACAAAATACGTTTTGTTGCTGTCCATACCATTGCAGTGCATCGATCGATTTGAGTAAACCGGTTTTTTCTTCAGTAGATTTAAAGTTCCGCCAATAATGTCCAGTAATGACTGGAATTTGGTCGGTATAGCTGTCCCACCATGGCACGCGGTCGATCATCCGCCACCTTCCACCGGCATAAATCGGTTCTAAGGCGATTTTTTCCGCACCAGAAGTAATGACCCGAATCGGATTGTGCATTTGCTCACGCAGCTCTTTTTCTGCGAGATGTTGCAATAAAGGTAAAGTTGCAGCCGGGTCTTTGAACTGGTGTTGGTAGCGTTGCTGTTCTATCTGGATGAATTCATTAATACCTAAGGCTTGCAGATCCAGCGCTGTATGTTGAACGAAATCAGCATAGGCTTCGCCAAGCGAAGTAAAACCAGAATTGCGTAATTGATCAATTGATTCTTGATGCCAACAGGCATGTACAACACGCAGCTGCTCCGACTCCAAGGCCAACGGTAAGCTATTTAAAAAATCCAGAATCCATTGTCGATCTTTGATTGAGGCTTGGATCGAATCAAAAGGTTTCAGATCATCCTGATGCGGTGAACCAAAAAACCAGCCATTGCCTTCCCGCAAAGTATCGGTCAATAGGTTCAATTCATGATTACCCATCACACATTGCGCATAGCCTTCATCTACCAGCTGTTTGACGCGTTTGATCACCGCAACACTGTCTTGCCCCCGGTCACATAGATCACCGACAAAAATTAGTTTGCGCTGTTCTGGATGATGACCATTCCGGTCATAGCCTAATACCTGGATCAGTTGTTCCAGCGCGGCAATCTCACCATGAATATCCCCTACGATATCCACGGGACCAGTGAAAGCCTGCTGTATAAATGAGTACTTCATTTATGCATCCTGAATTAAGTCTAAAACAGAATATATCCCTAATAAGTATCCTTTAAATTTATGAAGATCTGAATACAGAATGAATCATCATTTAAATAAATCAATGTTCAGTATTGTAAGTTTAAGTGAAATCATGAGCTTAATTTTTATGAAGACGCTTATCTTGTTCTTAAAAGTATTGGCAAATGCCGACTATGCTGCTTGAATATTTAAGAGCTTGATCTGATATTTTTATATTTGATATTTAGTTCAGTGGAGGCTGAAATACTTATGAAATAAAAAAAAATTACATTTCAATAGCGTAATAAAAAAAGCCCATTCTTAGAATGAGCTTTTAGAATCTTGGTAGGTATAAGCAGACTCGAACTGCTGACCTCTACGATGTCAACGTAGCGCTCTAACCAACTGAGCTATACACCTAGAATGCTTGGCATATTATAAATTTTTCCGACCGAAAACAAGCCTTTTCATTTAGTTTTTAAAACGTCCGCGCAAGTTTTAAGCAAATCCTTGAATTTTTTCACTTCTTGCTCAGTTGTTGAGATTCCCGAGTACAGATTTTTTTCAAAGATTTGGATAGCTTGAATAAATGCTGTCTGGTTTTCAACCTGAGTCTGTTGGGATAAACGCTGCATCCAGTGATGAAAAGTTTCAGCGGGCTGTTTTTTGAGATCGTCAGCTAAAGATTGATTCAGTTGTTGAATCGCACGATCAAATGGAGGTTGCGCCTGTCGGGCTTTTAGATAAATTCTGAAGATATAGGCCAAAATCAATAGTGCAATACTGCCCAGTAAAATTATGACACTCGAATAAACTGAACCGAGTCCTAATTTTGATAACCAGCTCTGTTGTGATTCTGCATTATAACCCACCACCTTACTTTGCCATTGGTAGCTGGCATAATCGCTCCAAACACGTAATTTGGTGATCCATAGATTATGCTGCGAGTTCCAGGTTGACTGATTTGCCGATACCCATGCATCCTGAGAAAGCAGGTTTTGCATGCCATCATCTATACGCTGTGGAGCGATCATTGCGGTTGGATCAAAGCGTTGCCATTTCTGATCAATCCAAACCTCTGTCCAGGCATGCGCATCGAGCTGCCGGACTTCCCAGCTCATGCGATCTGGTGCCAACTCCCCCCCCTGATAGCCGGTGACCACCCGTGCAGGAATCCCGACATAACGCATCAACATCACGAAACTCGAGGCATAGTGTTCACAAAAGCCTTGCCGGGAATTAAACAGGAACTCATCAATCCGGTTTTGTCCTAATTGGCCCGGCTTTAAGGTATAAACAAAATTATTCTGCTGATACCAGTTCAAGACTTTCTGTACATAACGCCGAGGATCTTCCGCACTTTGCGTATAGAGACGTTGTGCTAATTGTTGCGCTCGCGGGTCAAGTCGGCGCTGCACCTGAGTATTCGTTCGCTCGATATATTGCGTTGGCAAAGCCTGAGGGTCATATCCCGTTCCGATCCATTGTAACGAAATCGGTTCAACACGTTGCGTGAGCCGTCTCGGCACAATGCTCCAATCCTGACGGTTATAATAACGGCGTTCTACAGGTATCGATTTTTCCAACCCCATGATCCAGAACACCGAAGGATCCGCAGCCAGATATTGGTAGTTCCAGCCTGTAGGTACGGGTGAGGTATCCATCGGTTGTCGCATTAAAGGCTGCTGATTGACGAAACTGCTGGTCCAGCGTTGCCCATCATATTCATCTAACACCAAGGCTCGCCAATAGAGTTCTGAACGCGGCGGAAGCTTGCTGACATCACCAATAATCCGGAAAGCTAGTGAACTAGATTGGGATAATTCAGCAATATCCCCAGGTGACATACTGTCGCCAATGCCGGTCACGCCCTTATTTTCAGGAATGGGAATATGCCAAAGTGGCGGCAAGCGCGGAAAGAAAATAAATAGCAAAATGAAAAATGGAACGGCGTACAAGATAAACTTGCCCACATGCTTGGCATCCTGTTGCAATGCTGCGCGCTGAGTAGTCTGCTCCTGTTCAAACTCACTGGTCTGAATCCGGTACATCCCAATCAGACAGCTGATTAAACACAGCACAATCACGATCGCCATCCCAAAAGATTGGCTATATAGGAATGAACTGGCAGCAACAAACAGGGCAAAATTAAACAGAATAATCAGGTCACGTTTATTTTTACTTTCCAGTGATTTGGCAAATAAAAAAGTAGATAGAACGGCTACACCAGCCTCAACACCAATAAAACTCTGATGGCTCAAATAAATACTGCCGAGTGCCAAAGCCGTCAGTAGAAAAGTGCCCGTTTTGGGAAATGGCTGCTGACGTTTCAGGAAAATCCAGATACATACAATACTAATCGCAAAAATAATACTGAGTAGAACCGGAATAAATGCCATCTGGGCGATGAGAATCAGGCCCAAAGTCAGCACAATTGAGGTACGGATTTTTGCATTGATCATGAATTTATCCGCCTTAAGCCTGCGCCAACAATTGTTTGGCTTTCCGCAGTTGTGCTTCACCTGCACCCTGAGGCAATTCGGCCTGTGGCAAATGCAGACTATACGCACATTGCTGCTGCTCGCACTGCTCGACCAGACCCATCACAAATTCAAGTTTTTCTTCATGTGACTGGCTCGGCATATGTGCATAATGAATCTCGATACTGTGCTCATCCTGATATTGCTCAAAGACTTTGACATACAGGCCTTGCCCACGCGCAAACTGCTTCCAGGACACCGCCTGCAAGGAATCACCTGACTGGTAATTGCGTAATTCACGGAACTCATCCATATCCGGTTCAAAACGGTTAAAGTGATATTTATTTTCTGTGCTAAAAACTTCAGCTTTAGGCGCGACCCAGGCCGAATGCTGATGATAAAGATAGGTCCAGGCCCGAACTAAACCAAAGGGATAGACTGAATAAATCTGAATCACTGGGTAATCAAACTTGCCACGTTGCTCTGCATAAAATGGCAGAATAAATTGCTGTTTTTGCGCATTCAGATAAACTTTCGCTAGCTGATTCCCTGCTTTGATATACAAATAACGCGGGCGAAGTTGCTGTTGTTGAAAATAAAGATGCAGATTCAGGCTATGACCCACCTGACCTACTTCATCCGCGATCAACTCAATTTTCAGGTCATGCAACTGTTTAAACGTCAGATAAAAACTGATACACAGCACCGCACTGATTAAAAAACAGAAACCTAAAATAAGGTTATTGGCATAGTTCACCCCAGCCACAAAGGTGATGAAGATCAAAACCAGATACAGATAGCCCTGTTGATAAATAAATACCAGGACATCTTTCTGCGAGAGCTGTTTCTGCTGAGAAAATTGAAAGCGCTTGGCCAGCCATCTTTGCCAGGTTTTATCCAAGAGAGGACTCCTTTAGCTGACCGCAACCTGTTGCATGACATTAAAAGTTTCAGCTTCACTCAAACCCAGACGATGCGAAGTCACCGCGACAAATACCGCTTGTACATCATCCGGTGTGACAAAAGCGCGTTGCTGAATCAGGGCATGCGCTTGTGCTGCACGCTTCAAGGCCAGAAGGCCACGCGTAGAAAGTCCATGACGGCTTTTACGGGTTTCTTCTGCCAGATCGAGCAAATATTCCTGAATGGCTTCACTGATAAATATCTGATGCGCCAGACTTTGCAGATCCAGAATTTCATCTTCAGTAAAAATATGCGCCAGACTGGCAATCAGGGCAAAACGGGATTCCTGCTGTAATAACAGTTTTTCTGCATGGCGCGATGGATAACCTAAAGACAAACGCATCAGGAAACGATCCAGTTGGGATTCCGGCAAAGCGTAAGTCCCGCTTTGGAATAGCGGGTTTTGTGTGGCAATCACCCAGAAAGGTTTCGGTAAGGCATAACGTACCCCATCAATGGTGGCATAGCCTTCTTCCATGGCTTCGAGTAAGGCACTTTGGGTTTTGGGACTACAACGGTTAATTTCATCTGCCAGTAAAATCTGGGTAAAAATCGGGCCTTGTTTAAACTCGAACTGATGTTCTTTCTGGTTAAACATGTTAATACCGATGACATCACTGGCCAGCATGTCATTGGTAAATTGGATGCGCTGGAACTTCAACCCAGCCAGATGTGCCAGACTGCTGGCTAATGTGGTTTTACCCAATCCGGGTAAATCCTCAAATAAGACATGTCCACCTGCAATCAGACAACAGAGTGCCAGTGTGGTCTGGGCCTGTTTGTCCAGCACAATGGCATTAACTTCTTCAAAAAAACGTTGGATCTTGGGTGCATAACTTGCAATCTTTTGCTCAAGCCCTGTATTGATGTGTGCAATGTCGTTATTTTCCTTTTGTTTCATGCCCCAGATCACAATAAATTCCTTAATAAAACATGGCCTAAGATTAACATACACTGAAATTTAAATTTTCCCAAAAGATCAATCATCTGTCTGTGTAACTGGATAAAAATATTCGCTAGAAAATGACGAGGATTCAAATACTAGAAGAGTCAAAATGATTAGGTTGAAAAGAATTAAGAAGCGCAGACAACAAATAAAATGATCAGCACAAATAGAGATCATTTTTCTTTTGGTTCCAATGTCAAAATATTAACATATGCTCATTCCTCTATTTGAAAAGAATCATACTTAAAAGGTATAGAGAATTAAGCGATTTCCTGAATTTTTATAAAAATTTTCTCAGCTAGCTCAGTCAATGACATCAGATTTAACCCGATCATCTATTTCTCATATTAATTTTTAACGATAAAAAAAGCGCCCCGAAAGGCGCTTATTATCACTTAACAATTAACACGGACACTTCTTCATATCACCGCCCGCAGATGGATAACGGGAATCCACACAATGACGATAAAATGTTTTCGGGTCCATGGCTTCCAGATCGGGATGATGCTTGCGCATATGCTCCACATAGGTTTGGTAATCAGGTACGCCGACCATCAGGCGGAAACTTTGCTGCAAACGTTGCCACAAGGTCGCAATCCGCGACCAGTTTTTCGGATTCAGGATTAAATCCTTTTGTGACATCACGGTCATTTTGATGATTTTATAAATCATCGTTTTCCCGCTTTTGGCAAACTTCAGATTCATAATATTCCCCTTAATGACCTTTCGCTGGCTGAATCTCTTCAGGATCGCGATAAATCGCTTCTGCTTCATGTACAGATGGCTCAGGATTTGCCAATGCACGACGAATCACGCGAATTGCAGCAAACAACATGACAAAGGCTACAATCATAAAGAAAGCACAGAGCGCAGCATTAATCTGGTTCGACATCGCTACCGTCTGCATTTCTGCCACAGTTTTCGCTGGTGCCAGGATTTCATTATTGGCAATGGCCGTGTTGAAACGATCAGCCTGCGCAAGGAAACCAATCTTTGGATTTTCGTGGAAAATCTTCTGCCAGCCTGCTGTCATGGAAGTAATGAACAGGAACACTGTCGGGATAATCGTGACCCAGACATATTTCTGTTTTTTCATCTTGAACAGAATGACAGTACCGAGAATGAGCGCCATCGCAGCCAAAATCTGGTTACCAATACCGAAGAGTGGCCATAAACTGTTAATACCGCCGAGTGGATCGACGACGCCCTGATAGACGAAGAATCCCCAGCCTGCAACTGCAACCGCAGTACCTAACAGGTTTCCGAAGAAGTTATGCGACTGTTTCACCGCAGGAATCACGATACCCACGGTATCCTGAACCATAAAGCGACAGGCACGGGTACCAGCATCTACAGCAGTCAGGATGAATAATGCTTCAAACAGAATCGCAAAGTGATACCAGAATGCCATCATTTCACGGCTGTTGAAAATTTCGGTGATGATATGTGCCATACCGATTGCAAAAGTTGGCGCACCACCAGTACGTGACAGAATCGAGTTTTCACCGACTTCCTGTGCCAGCAAAGTCAAGGCTTCAGGCGTTACTACAAAACCAAGGGTTCGCACTGCTTCTGCTGCGCTTTCTGCGGTAGTACCGAGCAAGGCTGCTGGTGAGTTAATCGCAAAATAAATTCCTGGATCCAGAATTGCAGCACAGATCAAAGCCATGATCGCTACAAAAGATTCCATCAACATACCGCCATAACCGATCATACGGATATCGCGTTCGTTGTTGACCAGTTTCGGTGTCGTCCCTGAAGAAACCAAGGCATGGAAACCGGAAATCGCACCACACGCAATAGTAATGAACAGGAATGGGAACATAGAACCTGCGAATACAGGACCAGTCCCATCAATGAATTTGGTAATCGCTGGCAGTTTCATTTCAGGCATGGCAAACAGGATACCCACGGCCAAACCGGCAATCACGCCAATTTTCAGGAAGGTCGACAGATAATCACGTGGAGCAAGCAATAGCCAGACTGGCAGTACCGATGCAATGAAACCATAAATGATCAGTGCCCAAGTGAGTTCAGTGCCAGAAAGCGTAAAGAACGGACCCCAATATGGATGTTGTGCGATGTTTTCACCGTAGATAATGCCCAGCATCATCAAGACAAAACCAATAATCGAGACTTCAGCAATTTTACCCGGGCGGATAAAACGCATGTAGATGCCCATAAAGATCGCAATCGGAATGGTGGCTGCAATACTGAATACACCCCATGGACTGTTAGTCAGTGCTTTAACAACGACTAGCGCCAATACTGCCAGAATGATGATCATCACGCCCAAGGCACCGAGCATCACGATAATACCGGCAAAAGTACCCAGTTCCTGCTTGGCCATCTCACCGAGTGATCGACCGTCACGACGGGTGGAAATAAACAGTACCAGAAAATCCTGGACTGCACCGGCAAGCACCACACCGACTAACAGCCAGATCGTACCGGGTAAATAGCCCATTTGTGCTGCCAAGATCGGACCGACTAAAGGACCTGCACCGGCAATCGCTGCAAAGTGATGGCCAAACAGAACGCTTTTGTTGGTCGGCACATAGTCCAGACCATCGGCCAGACGATGCGCAGGCGTTAAACGGCGTTCATTCAGCTCAAATACTTTGGTGGCGATAAACAAACTGTAGAAACGGTAAGCAATGCTATAGACACAGGCGGCGGCAAGTACCAGCCAGACTGCATTGACATGCTCACCCCGACTCAGTGCTAGAACTCCAAAAGAGACTGCACCCACAATGGCTACCAAAAGCCAAATCATTTTCGAAGTCAGCGTCGACTTCTTTTGTAAAGTTTCCATTCAATCCCTCATATTGTGATGCATACAAATCAGCGTGATTGTTGTTGTTCGAGGTACTGCTGTTTTCCCTTGCGACTTTACGCCTGTTCTTTTGCTTTTCCTCTACGACTTTGGCATAAAAAAAGGGATGATTTAAATCATCCCTCTCGATAATAGTCTATTTTCAAACCATTATGCACGTTCTAAATAGTCGCCAGTACGGGTATCTACACGAACGCTTTCTTCTTGCTGTACGAATAATGGAACACGTACTACAGCACCTGTTTCAAGTTTCGCTGGCTTACCGCCACCGCCAGAAGTATCACCACGAACACCTGGATCAGTTTCAACGATTTTAAGTACGACGAAGTTCGGTGGAGTCACGTTTAAAGGCACGCCATTGAACAACATGATGGTACATTTTTCATTTGAATCATCTTTTAACCATTTTGCAGCATCGCTCATTGCTGTTTTATCAGCTGCGATCTGTTCAAAGGTAACAGGATCCATGAAGTTCCACATTTCGCCATCGTTGTACAAGTATTCCATTTCTACTTCAACGATATCAGCCGCTTCTAGGTTCTCGCCTGATTTGAAAGTTTTTTCCAGAACTTTACCTGATTTAAGGTTACGTAATTTTACGCGGTTAAAAGCTTGGCCTTTACCTGGTTTTACGTATTCGTTTTCCATGATTGAACATGGGTTGCCATCAAGCATAACCTTAAGGCCTGACTTGAAATCATTCGTAGAATAATAGGCCATGACTGGCGCACTCCAAACTTACTAACTTTAATCTATTGATGCTATGGGCTGTTGCGATGTCATTTAGCAAGTCTGACACGAACATTGAGTTGCCACATGCACATTCATTTGATGTTGCGTATTCTAAATGAGCAATACACTTTGCCGCAATGAAAAAATCCGCTTTCACCCACTCAGGCTGTTTAAGTTACAATCAGACATGAAAATCCTTTGTTTATTCATGTCTTGCTCAACGTTAAAATACCATCAGGCGAGCACGAAGATCAGCATAGCTTAATCACTCTTTATTTTATAGCGCAGTGGATTATTGCGCTTCCGCACAAACTGTTAAACTGTGCCCATCAGGCTTTGTCCTCTCACTTATTATTGTTAATCTTCCGGCATGACGAACTATTTATATCAAGAACAAAACTGGCAATCACAGCTCAGCGACCTGATCACTGATCCACGCGAACTGCTTGAAGTGCTGCAACTCGCACCTGAACAGCTTCTCTCAGGCGCCATTTTAGCTTCTGAACAGTTTAAACTGCGCGTACCACGTGCTTTTGTGGGCAAAATGCAGACCGGAAACCCTTTAGACCCATTGCTTTTACAAGTGCTGCCCCATCATCTGGAACTGGAAGAACATCCAGGATTTGTTACCGACCCCTTGGGCGAAGAACAGGCCAATCAGCAACCCGGCGTACTGCACAAATATAAATCCCGTTTCTTGCTGACACTGACTGGTGCCTGTGCTGTACATTGCCGTTATTGTTTCCGCCGGCATTTCCCCTATCAGGAAAATCTGCCTAAAAATGAAGACTGGATAAATATCAAGCAATATCTGGAAAGCCAGCCTGATATTAATGAAGTGATTCTGAGTGGCGGTGATCCACTAACCTTATCGAACCGGAAATTAAAAACCTGGATTGAACGATTAGAATCAGTACCACATCTCAAATTCTTAAGAATACATTCACGAGTTCCTATTGTGATCCCCAACCGAGTCGACGAAGAGCTACTTAGCATGTTAAAAAACAGTAGGCTACGTATTATTCTGGTGGTACACTCAAACCATGCATCGGAGCTGGATGACTTCACTTGCAAGCGTTTAAACCAACTGGTTCAACAGCAGATCACCGTTCTGAATCAGGCGGTTTTATTAAACGGGGTGAATGATTCTGCTCAGGTTTTAGTAGATTTAAGCTATCGCTTGTTTGATGCCGGGGTCATGCCTTATTATTTACATGTACTTGATAAAGTAAAAGGTGCGCATCATTTTGATTTAGCGCCTGACCATATTAATGAGATTTATACAGAAGTTTTAGCGAACCTGCCGGGGTATTTGGTTCCTAAACTGGTTCGAGAAATAGCGGGCGAGAAGAATAAGACACCGCTTTTTGGGGTTTCAACATTTTTGAGTTAAATAATAAAGATGAGCACGCATACTTCAGACATTTTTCAGACACCGACGGAACTTAAACGAGAGCAGTTGAGCTTTTGTCCAACCACTGCCAAGGCTTTGCAGGAATGGGTTGCGGGGATTTCGATTCTACAACTAGGGAATTCATCCAAATCCCTGTTTAATGCCTTATTGGAAGTTTCTGAGCTGAAATGTACAGAAACCCTGCGCTTTGACCTGATTCAGGTCTTGCATCCCACCCTTGAAAATGTCCTGACCAGTCTGGAAAAGCATTTCGTCAATCAGGGCCTGATCACTTCCGACCGGAATGACCAGATTATTGAGCTGGCTATGCTGCTGCGCAGTCATTTTGCCAAAATTTATATCGATATCGTCAAACGCTGTAATCATCAGCTGACCCATCAGAAGTTTTCGCTATTTTCTCTAGGCAAAAAGAAGAGTATTCAAACTGCCCGGATGGTGTCGATTTATTATGCCCTGCAACAACTCACCCTTCTGTTATATCAACAGCATATGCTGTATAGCACGCCAGGTCTGGGACAATGGCTGGCTGCCCATCAACTGCTTGAATGTGCCATAGACAACAATTTCTATCAAAGTAATATCAATCAGGTATTAGGCACCCAGCATGAAATCCAAAATATTGCACATGCCTATGCACAGCTGATTTTACTGGATATCTTCAATACTCATCAGATCCGGCCTGCAGAAATTCAGGGCCTGTATCTATGCAGTTTTGACTGGGCCAAACTGGTGCAGATCTTGCCGAAGGAAACCACGCTGTCCCGTTATGTGGTCGATGCCAGCAAAGATCATCCACCGATCTTTAATACCCATCAAGAGCCACAGTTTCAGCCGAGCTTCTATATTTCCACCCAGAACCTGATGGATCATTTAACGGGTACTCAAAGCAAAAATGCGCAGTATCTGTCGCGGAATGAAAAACTGTTCCTGACCCCTGCACTGCATTTTCATATCTACAATCTGCTCTCGAACAATGTCGAGCGTCGTCATGAACGTTATGAATATTCAGCACAGATCAATATCTGCTTTGGCTTGAGCGTGGCGCATTTTTACCTGTCTAAAGGTAAAAACTTCAATGAAACCCTGGAACTCGATGCCAATTATAATTTCCAGAGCGAAAGCAGTTTTGTCAGCTCGATGGAAAATACGATTCCAAGTGCCTTTAGCAGTATCAAGGCGCTCGATCGCGAAACGAAACAGATTCATAGCGCTGAAGTTCTGGATATTAGTGTCAATGGTTACCGGATTAAATGGACTGGTATTACACCTGCCAATTTAAAAACTGGTGAATTTATTCTGGTTCAGGAAAAAACCCAGAGCCAGTGGCGTGGCGGTGTGATTCGCTGGATCAAGCAGTCCACTGACAAGAGCCTGGAAATCGGACTAGAAATTCTGGCACAAGAACTCTTTCCTTGTGCGGCCTATGCCCGTACCGAACGTCATCATGTCAACTATCAACCCGCACTCCTGGTGAAAATGACGCAACTGGATCAGGTCTCGACCAGCCTGATTGTCTCTGGTTCACAGATGTTTAGGGAAAAACAAACCATTCATTTACGTCTCGGTCAGGAAGAAATCAAAATCTATCTGACCAAAGCACAACTGATTACGCAGAGTTTCATCCGTTTTGATTATGAATTACTCAATGATCAGGAAGAAGAGATGATCGAAAACTTTATCGATCAGCATATGAATGAAAGCAGAAATCATGATTTATGGGAAGCATTGAAGTGAGAAATCCATTATTGTCTAAAAAGTTAAAACGTACTGAAACACGTTTACTGATTATTGATGATAATCAAATTAGATATAACCAAATCCGTGATCTGCTGACCAGTAATGATTATCAGGTGGATGCTGTCCTGCTGGATGATCTGCAATCTTTTGAAAAACAATTAAATTTCAACTGGGATCTGATTATTTTTGGGCGTGCCTACGACCTGAAATATGAACAGGCCTTAAGTTTGGTGCGCCTTTCGCAGCAGCCTAATCTGCCGATGATTTTGCTTAAACCGGACGATTACCAGGCTGAACAATATGCGCAATATATCCGTAAAGGGGTATATGACATTCTCAATTTTGACTACCTGGAACGCTTTTATGTGGGACTGGTCCGAGCATTGTCATTTAGCCGTTTGTCACAGTCTCAGCAACATTTAATGACTGAGCTGGAAACAGCACAAATTCAGGCACAATCTTTAGTAGACGACAGCAACCGTGCTGTTGCCACCATTCAGGAAGGGATTCATATTCAGGCCAATGCGGACTACCTGAAACTGTTTGGCTTGCAAAATGAAGATGAGATCATTGGTCTACCTTTACTAGATCTGCTCCAGCCTTCAGATTTGAATGATTTTAAAACCCGTTTCAAAAAGATCTCTCAGGGTCAATTTGATTTAGGTCGAGTCGAGATTCAGTCTCTGAATCCGCATGTGTCCGCATCTAACCCATTAAAACTGGAATTCTTGCCTTCAACTGCTGAAGAAGATGCAGTACAAATTAGCATTGATACCCAATCTCAAACGGTTTTTTCCGAGAAAACTCCTGGAAAACCAAGCGTTTTTCAGTCACTTAAACGTGAACTGAACAAGCAGTCTGCACCAGTGAATGCCTTGGTCACTTTCTCTTTTAGCGCTTATGATCCGGAAGTTCTACAGTCTGACTGGACCACTTTTAATGGGTACTTTGATGCAGTCAAAGAATTCCTCAAGGAACAGACCCATATTCCCCTGTTTAAACTGGAATATGATGTCGTTGTCGGTCTGTTCCAGGCAGACTCTAAAGCAATTCTTGAATCCAAACTGATCAGTTTAAATGCCTTAAGCAAACCGCAACTCATTACAGTGGGACCAAAGTCATTCCCTCTAAATTTGCGCTTGGGCTATGTCATGCTTGAACAGGGTTTGCAAGATGAAATGCAATGCAATACGCTGATTGGACAAGCATTCTCGACATCTTTACCTCAAGCAGAAGCTGTACCTGAATTTAAACTCGATATTCCTGCATCACTGAGCAGTCCGGCCATGGTAGAAATGCCAAGTATAGATTTCAGTGTTGCTGAAACACCAGTTGCCAGCTCAACAGTGGCAACGATCAGTCCAGCAGTCACGTCTATTCCTAGCGCTACACCTTCTATTTTGAAAGCCTTAAGTGAATGTCTGGAACGTGGCGAGATCCATTTAAAGTATCAGCAACTCTATGATAAAGAAGATACGCGTTTATATACCTATGAAGTGACCAGTGGCTTTATTTTTGAGAATAAATGGCAGGATATTTCTAGCCTTTTAGAACTTCATGAAGATGATGAACTGTCCATTAAACTGGATCGCTGGATTCTGGTTGAAGCCAGTAAACAGCTACACAACTTTATTACCCAGTATCCTGATGCAAGCTTAATTGTTAATTTGAACCGTGCCGTGCTATTTAAAGACCGCACCTTCCCGGAATTTATTTCCAAGCTGATTACGATTATTCGCAGTAAAGTGAAGCATCCGCTAATCTTGCAATTCTCAGAAGAAGATATTTTACTGAATCAGCAAGATGCACAAAAATATCTACGCGTATTGCATGAACATGGCGCGCTGATTGCACTTCGTGATTTTGGTCAATCAATGTACAGCCCAAATTTACTGCGCGAACTGGAACTGGATGGTGTCAGCTTACATTCGAGCTTAACCAATATGCTCAATAAAGATACCGAGATTGAGCAACTACAGGAAAAAATTACCAGCTACAATGAAATCAAGCCACTCAATATTCTGATCCGTGAATTAAATGATATGACACTGTTCGCGAATGCCTGGAACGTGGATGCCCGCTTTATTCAGGGGAATTATTTCCAGAAAAAACTTGATCATTTGATTGATGTACAAGATCACTAAGATCTTGTACAAGCCTGTGCATTTAGGAAATCGAATGATAATTTTCTAAATTGCAGGCACAAAAAAAAACGGGCTTAAAGCCCGTTTTTTCATTTTGGGTATTAACGTTTAACAGAACGTGACATACCAGCAAAACGTTGTTTGAACTTGTCGATACGACCGCCAGTGTCAACGTTCTTTTGCTTACCAGTGTAGAATGGGTGGCAAGCTGAACATACGTCTAGATAAAGAGTTTCTTTACCAAGAGCTGAACGAGTTTCGATTACGTTACCACATGAACAAGTAGCAACTAAAGTTTCATATTTTGGGTGAATATCGGCGCGCATCGTCGATTACTCCATTAGATTCAAGAAGGTTTAGCTGTCATCGCTATTGATCACTCTCAAATGAGGAAGCAGGAACATCGTTCATGCAGATCAACACCACAACAGACCATTCTTTTGGCCCACCGAGACGGATACCGTCAGAGCTAAGCACAACAAGTGGGCGTCATTATACGTGAAACGAATTCAATATGCGAATTATTCTTCAGCTTCTGATCCAGCCTCTTTGGCCCACAGATTGGCAATAATCCCGCAGACCATCAACTGAATCTGATGGAAAATCATGATCGGCAGGACAATCATGCCCAGCGGCTGGCCAATAAATAAAATTTGCGCCATCGGTACTCCACTGGCTAGGGTTTTTTTAGAACCACAAAAGAATGCCGTTTTCTGGTCAGCGCGGCTGAAGCCCAGCCAGCGTGGAATATAAAGTGATAATAACATCACAATGGTGAGTAACACCGAGCAAGCCAGCAATAGCAGCAACAAGGTACTCAGGCTCACTTCATTCCACAGACCAGCCACTACGGCGCTACTAAAAGCGCCATACACCACCAGTAAAATCGAGCCTTGATCGAAGACCTTGACGATTTTTGGCATTTTCATCATTTGTGGATAGATCCATGGACGCAGAATCTGTCCTAAAATAAACGGCACCAAGAGCAGCAGTGTAATCTGGATAATCGATGAAGTCGGATCAAAACCATGATCAGATTGACCGAGAATAAAAAATGCCACCAATAATGGGGTAATAAACATACCGATCAAATTGGAAAAAGAGGCGCTACATACCGCCCCGGCGACATTGCCATGAGCCACCGAAGTAAATGCGATCGAGGACTGCACAGTGGATGGCAGGAAACACATAAACAGGAAACCCCAATATAGTTCCTGTCCGAGCATCGGTAATAAAATCGGCTTGGCCAAAAGTCCGAGAATTGGAAACAAAGCAAAAGTTAGCGCAAAAACCAAAGTATGCAATTTCCAGTGCATAATGCCTTGCAGCACAGCTTCACGAGACAGTTTGGCGCCGTGCAGGAAAAACAGGATGGCGATCGCTCCTGTCGTCACCCAGCCAAAGACTTCAGCCGCCTGCCCCGAAACTGGCAACACACTGGCTAGCAAAACCATCACAAACAACAGTATCGTAAACCGATCCAATGCCAAGAACTTAAGCATATCCCTATAATCCCTCAGATTTTATTGTTTGATATAAAAATGCCCGGCTATCTTAACAGATGCCGGGCCCATGCTATGCACTCAGATTGATGTAATATTTTCATCTATACATGAATGCATTTCATATATCTCGCTACATCACACTTAGTTATTACGTGCATTGTTGTCTTGCTGGATCAGCTCGATCTTGTAGCCATCTGGATCTTCTACAAATGCAATTACAGTCACGCCACCTTTCATTGGGCCGGCTTCACGCACCACATTACCGCCACGCGCTTTAATCTCTTCGCAAGCCTTGTAAGCATCATCAACTGCAATCGCGATATGACCATAAGCATTGCCCAGTTCATAGCTGTCTGTATCCCAGTTATGGGTCAATTCCAGTACGGTGTGATTCTCTTCATCGCCATAACCGACAAAAGCCAGGGTAAAACGGCCTTCTTCGTAATCACGCTTACGAAGCAAAGTCATGCCAAGTACTTCAGTATAGAACTTGAGAGATTGTTCTAAATTGCCTACACGTAACATGGTATGCAGCATGCGCATATTAATCATCCTTCTGTACAGATTGTTGTTGGTGTTCACCGAGCAGTTTTGCGACCCAAACCACCAGAATCAGGATCGGAATCCCGATTAGAGTAGTCATCAGGAAGAAATTCGGATAACCGATATTGGTGACTATAGTACCCGAATATCCGCCTAAAATCTTAGGGGTCAAAGTCATGAGTGAGCTAAAAATCGCATATTGAACAGCGGTAAAAGACACACTGGTCAAGCTCGACAAGAATGCAATAAACGCAGCACCAGCCAGCCCAGCAGCCAGATTGTCGACAATAATAGCAAAATAAAGCCACTTGTCGCTATAAGGTTTAATTACCTTACCACTGACTTCGACTGTATCTGAACTGTTGCCATCCACCACTGCCAAGGGCTGAATATCGACATCCAGATTCTGGGTACTAGCCAACTGATCATTGACCTGATAAACATGCGTGGTTTGCTGAAGTGCCTGATCATCTTGCATCAAGACTGCACTGATAATATGTGCAGGTGACTGAATCAGTTGCTGTGCAGGAATCGCGGCAGTAAATACGCCTTCACTTTCCAGTTTTGCCTCAATATTCTGATCATTGATTTGCAAAACAATCTTTTGATTTTCTTGCAGTGCTTCACCGACATACTGGCCGCGCACTACAATGGTCTTGTCCTGTTCAGCTACAGTGAGGCTATTGTCACTGGTGATCGGCAAGATCTGTAACTGGGTGCTACCCTGTTCTGTGGTCAAATACGGCATATTGACCTGTACCGGGGCCTGATCAGTAACATCTCCATCCAGATAAGCAGCCGATACTTGTAGCTGTTTGCTCTGCGCCAGCACTGCACTTGGGATATCCAGCTTCCAGTAACCAACTTCATCGGTCTCTGCCTGATAAACCTGATTACCGGCTTTAACTTCCACAGCTGCCAGTTTTTCACCAGACTTGACTAGGCCGATAAAAATCAGGTTGGTAGAACAGGCCAGTACGGCACCGACAAACATCAGTTTCATGATGTTCATCATCTGGGCCAAGAGCCCGCCAAGGAAACCACCGACTAAAGAGAAAATCACCCCATAGACTTTAACGGCCTCGGCAATCTGTTCTTTACTGAAATTCAGGTCCTGATAGAACACATTGGAAATGACGCCGGCAATAATATCGGAAACCCGATAAAAACCGATCAACAATAACAGCACCAATGCCAGTTTCAAGCCATAACGCTTAAAGAAATCTGCAACCGGATTGACCCAGGTTTCATAGGCCATCTGCTTGTTAACCGCACCCATTTTTACCAAGCCTGCACCAATCGCAAAGGCCACTGCACCCGAGCCAACAAAGCGCAAAGCTTCAAAACAGAACAAGGCAAAGGTATCTTGAATAGCGAATTGTTCGGTGATGCTGGCCACCAGATTGCCCGAATAGATATAGCTCAGAACAAAACTGATTACCGCCACAAAAAACACCGCAACTAAACGGAAATAATCACTGCGCACATAGTGTTTGCGTACCCGGTTAACCTGCGGCTCCCGAATGGACAGTGTGGTGATAATACCGACCAGCATGACAGCAGCCATCGCCAGATAGGTCCATTTCCAGGCATCATAGATATAGTTGCCTTTCGCAGTTCCCAAATAGGCCGCAAGAAACAAGGCACCAGCACCGGCCACAATCATCCCGATCCGGTAACCTGCATTATAGGTGGAAGCCAATACGGTCTGCATCTGGGTTTCCGCCAGCTCAATCCGGTAGGCATCAATCACAATATCCTGCGTTGCTGCGGAGAAACCAAGCAGGACAGCACCGAGCGCCATTTGCTGTAAATGTGTGGCACCCAAAGCCGGATCAGAAAAGGCCATAATGGAAATGGCACAGACAATCAGAATCTGCGCAATCAGCAACCATGCACGACGACGTCCCAGAGCCTTGGTCAGAAAAGGGACAGGAAGTTCATCAATGAGCGGTGCCCAGACGAATTTAAACGAATAGCCCAATGCGGCCCAGCTAAAGAAAGTTACTGCACTTTTGCTGATTCCGGCCTCACCTAACCATAAAGACAGACTGGAAAAAATCAGAAGAATCGGCACACCAGCCGAAAATCCCAAGAACAGCATGATCAATGCACGTCGATCTAAAAATGCTGTAAATGCGGATTTCCAACCCGTCGTTTGTGTTGTCATTGCTTTATTATTTTCCGCAGAAAAACCAATTGCTGCTATTCAATCCTGTAATAGCGTATCTTTCAACAAGATTTATATATTTATCACATTTCCGGTTTTTTATTTTCTGGCAAAAGCGACATGTTGGCTTGAATTTTTCAAGTAAATCTGTATACCTTAACTCCTATCAACGTAATATTTCGTTTTGGATTTTCAACAGTGACCCAGAGACTCGATCAAATTAATTCTTCTATTGCCAGCAACACCAGCACAACTCCACAAAAAATCCGCTCAGATTTACTTATCTCTGCATTTGAACAAAGCGAAATTAAAAATACTCTGGACCATACCCGGTTAACATCCACCCAGCTGACGCACATTCCAAACTTAGAAAAAATTCCTGCGTCAACCAAACGGATCAAGCCCCTGAATAACTTTTTGGGCCAAGATCGCGCACGCGCCTCAGTTGAGGCCGGGATTGCCCTGCCTTATTCCGGCTATAACATTTTTGCTGTCGGTACCGCAGGTCTCGGAAAACGCACCATGGTGAAGCGTTTGCTGCAACAGCACGCCAAAACTATGGAAACCCCGAATGACTGGGTGTACGTCAATAACTTTCAGAACCAGCGTCAGCCGATTGCGCTAGAACTGCCCCCGGGTCAAGGTCCAAAATTCCAAGCCATGTTGAATCAAAGCTGGCAAACGATTCTAAAACAGCTTGAGCGCCGTTTTACTGCAGAAACCTATCACAACCGCATTGAAATGATTCGCCAGGAAACCGGTGATGAACAGCAGCAGGCGCTCATCGAACTGACCAAAGAAGGCGCAGAACTGGATCTGAAGCTGATCTCGCGACATGATGAGCACTGTTTTGTCCCTGTGCATCTGATTGATGACAAATTGCAGGAAATGTCTCAGGAAGATCTGAATGCCTTAAGCAACAAAGATCGTGCCGAACTGGCATCCAACATGCGCTATATGGACAAGAAACTGGAACGTCTGGGTTTGCATCTGGGTGATCTGGAAGATGATGCACGCGATCGCGTACAGATCCTGAACCGCGATATCGCCAAGCAGGTGGTCTTACCGCGAGTCGAACAGATTCTGGCGAAATTCAAACACGTGGAAGGTCTGGAACATTATCTGAAGTATTATGCCGAAGACATTATCAACAATGTCGAAATTGTGCTGGAACAGGAAGAAGATGACTTCACTCCGGCGCTGTTCAGTCGCGTTCCGGCACGTTATCAGGCGAATGTGATTATTACCCATAAGCAGAACAGTGGTGCACCGGTGATCTTTGAAGATTTTCCAACGCATTACAACCTTTTGGGTCATGTGGAACAACTGACCCAAAATGGCACGATTACCACCGACTTCACCCTGATTCGTCCAGGTACCTTGCACAAGGCTAACGGTGGCTTCCTGATGCTGGAAGCGGAACAATTGCTGGAACAGCCGTATGCATGGCAAGGCTTGAAGCGCGCGCTTAAATCGGGGCATTTAAAACTTTCCTCGCTCGAGCATATGATCACGCTGACCGGCAGCATTTCAATCGAACCTGCTTCAATTCCTCTGAATATCAAGGTGATCTTGCTGGCTGAGCCTGAGATCTATTATGAAATTTTAGAGCTTGAACCAGAGCTGGGCAGCATCTTTAAAATCCGTGCTGATTTTACCGATACATTACAACGTAATGACGATAACGAGCAGGCTTATATGCAGCTGATTGCCGACTATGTGCAATCCGATAAATTACTGCCTTTTGACCGTTCCGCTTTGGCGGCATTGCTCACAGATTCCAGTCGTCAGGCCGAAGATCAAAGTTCATTGTCATTACATGCCCTGACGCTGGGCGATCTGATCCGTGAAGCACATCATCATGCCTTCCAGGCCGGTGACAAGATGGTTTCAGAAAAACATATCAACACCGCACTGGATCACCGTAAATATCGTCTCGGCTATTTACGTGAACTGTATTGGCAAGATCTGACTCGTGGTACCCAATTGATCGAAACCCGCGGCCATCGTCTGGGCCAAATCAATGCCCTGTCCGTCATTCATTATGCTGATGTCGAATTTGGTCTGCCTTCACGACTGACTGCTTCGGTGTATCAAGGTGGCGGTGATATTCTGGATATCGAACGCAGTGTGGAACTTGGTGGCTCTTTGCATGCCAAAGGCGTGTTACTGATGTCATCCTTCCTGAAAGCGCATTTTGGTCGTGAACAGACCTTACACTTCTCTGCTGCACTGGCCTTTGAACAAAGTTATGGTCAGGTCGATGGTGACAGTGCCACTGTTGCGGAACTTTCTGCCTTACTGTCGGCCATCAGCCAGTTACCGATTGATCAGTCATGGGCCATTACCGGTTCCATGAACCAGCTGGGACAAGTACAGCCGGTAGGTGGTGTGAATGCCAAAATTGAAGGTTTCTTTGATGCTTGCAAGTTACAAGGTCTGACCGGAAAACAAGGTGTGATTATCCCGCGTCAAAATATGCAGCATCTGATGCTGCGTAAAGATGTCACCATTGCTGTGGAAGAAGGTCAGTTCCATATTCACGCGATTGATACCATTGATCAGGCGCTGGAAATCCTGATGGCGCGTCCTGTCGGCACCTTGGATAAAAAAGGTCGCTATAGCAAAAATTCAATCTATGCCGCAGTAATGGCACAGCTGGATTATTGGCAAGCGATTGAAGATGGTGCCGAACTGGTCGAAGTGCCGAAGAAAAAGAAAAAAAAGAAGAAGAAAAAAGACAAGAAGCAAATCGTCGAGCCACAAACTGAAGTTGAAGCTGATGCTTCGACAGTTGAACAGCCGGATGCAGCGACAGAGGATTAACTCTGACCTTGACCTAAGCAAAAATAGAGACAAAAAAAGCGCTTCTCAATGAAGCGCTTTTTCACATCTGGACTTAATTTAATACAAAATTAAGCATCAACTACCGGGCTGTACTGTTCAACTAAAGGCTTTAATTCACCTTTTTGGAACATGTCGAGCATGATATCACTACCGCCGATCAACTCACCATTGATCCAAAGCTGTGGAAATGTCGGCCAGTTGGCGATTTGTGGTAACATCGCGCGAATGTCCTGGTTTTCCAGAATGTTTACATAAGCAAACGGACGACCAATTTGACTGAGTGCTTCTACTGCACGTGCAGAAAAACCACATTGTGGAAATTGCGGTGTGCCTTTCATGTAAAGAAGTACTGCGTGTTTTGCAATTTGGTCACGAATTAACGCTTCGGTATCGCGTGCTTGTTCAGTCATTGATAAATCCTCAACTCATCTGTCTCGCATTATACCCAAATCCAGGCAAAACAGTATGTCTAAAGCAATAATTCCAATTTTATTTACAATTACCCTTTAAATCTGAGCGGGTTTTTGCTTATATAAGTTTTTCTTTCCACCTAACAGTTAAGAGTTAGTCATGAATAATATTACCCTCGCACCGGTACAAACTGATCAACCGTCTCATTTGATGCCTGTTTTTGGCCGTCAACCGATCAGCTTTGTCCGAGGACGAGGTGCATATCTTTATACCGAAGATGGTACAGAGTATTTAGATGCATTAACCGGCATTGCCGTATGTGGTTTGGGACACGCGCATCCAGTTATTGCCGAAGCGATTGCTGAACAGGCAGCGACCCTGATTCATACCAGCAACCTGTTTGAAGTGCCTTGGCAAACCGCTGCCGCACAGAAACTGGCTGAAGTTGCAGGCATGGAAGAAGTATTCTTCTCAAACAGTGGTGCAGAATCCAATGAAGGTGCAATCAAAATTGCACGTAAATTCGGTCATATGCAAGGCATTGCTTCACCAAAAATTATTGTTGCTGACCAGTCTTTCCATGGTCGTACCATGGCCACCCTGTCTGCTACAGGCAATAAAAAAGTGCAAGAAGGTTTTGGCCCGCTGGTTGAAGGTTTTATTCGTGTACCTTTTGGTGATATCGAAGCAATTGAAGAAGCTGCAATCAATCATCCGGATATCGTAGCGATTTTGATTGAGCCTATTCAGGGTGAAGGCGGTGTGAATACCGCACCTCAAGGTTTCAGCTATTTAGAAGAAATCCGTCATATCTGTAACCAGCACAACTGGCTGATGATGCTGGACGAAGTACAAACTGGTAATGGCCGTACCGGTAAATATTTTGCTTACCAGCACACCAATATTATTCCGGATGTACTGACCACAGCCAAAGGCTTAGGAAACGGTTTCCCGATTGGTGCAGTGATGACTCAAGGTCGTGGTGTCGGCGTATTAACTGCTGGAAATCACGGTTCTACCTATAGCGGTACAGCACTGGGTTCGCGTGTGGTCTATACTATTCTCGATATTATGCAAAAAGAAAATATCGTCGCGAATGCTGCTGAAAAAGGTGCTTATATCGTTGACCAGCTACGCAACAAACTGGCAGATCAAAATGTCATCGTACGTGGTTTTGGTCTGATGATCGGGATTGAATTACCAAAAGAATGCGGTGATCTGGTTGCGATTGCACGCGATGAATACAAGATGATTATCAATGTCACTGCAGGCAATGTCGTTCGTCTGTTACCTACCCTGAATATTACTCAGGAGCAGGCAGACCAGTTGATCGAACGTCTGGTAAAAATGATCAAAGCTTATTTGGCATAAAGTCCTAGCCTAAAAATTAAAAAAGCCGCTCTAAAGCGGCTTTTTTATTATTCTGCATTCTATGATGCGTTTTGTAACATACGTCCGCCAGAGATCTGGCTAAAATATTGTTTCAAGGTATCAAGACAACGAAGAATTTTTGTAGGTTGTTGTTCACGTTTCGGAATAACCGCATACAGTGTAATCGGTGGCAGTCTCCATTCAGGCAGAACTTCAACTAAAGTACCGTTAAGCAAATCCTTTTTAGCATCAAGATATAAAACCTTGGCAATCCCATTGCCCTGCAAGCACATCGATTTCGCAACCAAACCGTTATTGGTACTGAAACGGGATTTCAGTTCAAATTCGGCTTTTTCTACAGTATTTACATGTTGAAAATGGTAATACTGATGGTTTTTAAGCTGTGTCAAAGGTAAGACCTCATGATTTTTAAGGTCATCAGGTCTCGAAATAATAGTGCTTTGATTAATATAACTCGGTGTCGCCACCAGAATTTGCTCAATCTGTATCAATGGCACAACCTGAAGATTATGCTCATCATTTTTCTGTTCAAATCTTAGGGCGATATCAACCCGCCCATCCAACAAATCAACCTCATGATTGTTTGTTTCTAAATGTACTGCCAAGCCACGATGTGCAGCCATCCAATGAGAAAGTGCAGGAATCACATGATTCGCGCATAATTCTGGCAAAGAAACGATACGCAGCTCACCCACGAGATCATCACGTAATTCATTGATCCGGACTTTACCGCGTTCAGCAGCAGATAACATTTCTTGGCAGCTATGGAAAAAAGCTTGTCCCGCTTCGGTCAGACTTAATTTTCTCGTCGAACGATTTAGAAGTACGACTTCCATATCGTGTTCTAACGAGCGAATTTGTTGACTGACGGCGCTGGTCGTAATCCCTAATTCACGGGCAGCACCGCTAAACGAGTTCTTCTCCACAACGCAAGCAAAGACACCCATTGCTCGAAGTTGATCTAACATAAATTTCCCTCTAAACTTATGAGGTGCTTCATCATTTGATAAAAGCAACTTATTGTATTATACGGTGAAATTTACACTTTGCATTATTTATTTAATTGTTTGGTAAAACTGCAGTAGGATTAATAGGTTTGCCGTCTAAGCGCACCTGAAACTCTAGCATGGTACGGTTTGTACCAGTCGATCCCATTTCTGCAATTTTTTGACCAGCCGTTACATTTTGGCCACTTTTCACATTCAATTTACTGTTATGTGCATAAGCCGTGATATAGCCATTAATATGCTTCACCAACACCAGATTGCCATATTCTTTGAGGCCATCAGCGGCATACACCACCTGCCCGTCTGCTGCTGCAAATACCGGATCACCGACATTGCCACTATAGCGGGTGCCCTTGATATTAGAAGCTAAATTGTATTGCTGAAGAATCGCGCCATTCGATGGTTTAACCCAACGTAGACCTGCTGCAGTAGATACTGTTACAGGTGCAGATGTACTGACGCGTGGTGTGGTTTGTACTGTCGTTGCTGGTGTAACCGGTGCCGGTGTAGGCACTGCAATCGTTTGACGCTGGATTGGCGCTGCCTGAGTCACTGCCTGGGTACTGGTGCTACGGCGCGCAGTATTGGTTTTCAGGCGGATCGATTGTCCGACATAAATCCGGTAAGGCGCACTGATATCATTCATCTCGGCGACACTGATATAGTTCAGTCCATAACGTGCTGCAATCCCACTCAATGTATCTCCTGAACGCACCGTATAGAAATCAGGAGCTGTTGCATAACGCGTTGCATTATTCACCTGGGGTTTGGTGGCACAACCGGTAATTACTCCTGTAGAAATAACAACGGTCGATAAAACGAGGGTTTTAATCAGGGTTGCAGGCGAAGCTACGACACATTTCGGTAACACCAAGAACATTATCTTCCTCTCTAATGCTATACGGTTGCAAAATTCCGTTAAGATTAGCAAAGTTTTACGGCAATATACTTGCAATCGCGAGTTTTTCACAAAGTTATAACACTAAGGACGCATTTTCTGCCAATTGTGTTTGTAAATTCCGCAGACTCTCATAATTGGTAGCATCCATCTGAATCGGGGTAATACTGACATAGTCATTGGCGACCGCAGAGAAGTCCGAATCAATTTCGTTAAATCCTGGCTTAGGGTCTGCGACTGCTTCTCCTGAGAGTCCAATCCAGAATACCTGACGACCACGTGGGTCTACATGACTCGTCACCGGTTTAGACTGACGGCGGCGACTTTGATACGTCACTTTTTCACCCTGTAATTCAGCTACATCTGGAATATTGATATTAAAAATATGACGTTCAGGCAGAACAGGCAAACCACGCGCAATAAAATCATGCACCCACTCGGCGGCCAGCTGATAATCCTGAGGCTGTTGATAGCTGCGTACATTTGTTCCACTCAGTGATACGGCAATCGCAGGATGTTTACTTAAACGACCTTCAAAGGCTGCACCGACCGTACCGGAATACAAGACATCATCACCCAGATTCGCGCCGCTATTTATCCCGCTCACGACCAGATCAAATTCAAAGTCAAACAGCCCGTTCATAGCCAAGTAGACACAATCTGCCGGCGTCCCATTAACCGCCCAGACATCAGGAGAAATCTGGATTGGGCGTAAAGGGCGGTCCAAAGTTAAGGCACTAGAAAAGCCACTGCGTTCACTTTCCGGTGCCACAATCACCACTCGCCCCAAAGGCTTTAGCGCTTGCGCCAAAGCCTGAATACCGGGTGCAAACACCCCATCATCATTTGAAACTAAAATATTCACTAAAAAATCTCGTTACGCTAAAAAATGACTTACTAGGACATTTCATTGTATTAGTGCAGGAATTATATATATTTATTGCTCGACATCCATCTTTATAATATGTGGCTCAAGATGATTAAAAAATTCTCTTTATTTAGCGCTCTCACTTTAAGCTTGGCAGCATTTATTTCCCCTTCAGTCATGGCAAACGATCTGACTGTTGAAGAAAACAATACCATTGTAAAAGAAGATATTGCATCAGCACAGGTTATGGCTGAAGTTTGCCCGGCAATCATTGGTCAAAATCCAAAATTTAACAGCACCGTTGAACAATTGATCCAGTCTTATCTTGCAGACTACTCAGATAAAGGCATGAGCTATCAAAAGCTACAGGCAGACAGTGAATATAAATCTTTACTTGAAGAAGCACGTCAGGGTGCAAAGCAAACCAGCTCAGACGAGCAGAAAACTGTCTGTGAAGAAATGCTGAACTACCAAGGCTAAGCCAGCTAAATTTTCAAATAAGACGGTGTAAACATCGTCTTATTTTCTCTTACAGATTTATTCATAATTCTACAGCTTCGCTACATTTTCCCACTTTTCAATTTCAAAAATAAGTTTAAGCTAGGCAAATTATTGTTCTAAATCCATTTTTTGAGTTTTCAATGAAAAATCCAATATTCCAAGCTTTAACATTCTGCGCAATTTCTGCCGCCACTCTTTTGGGAACTTCTGCATTTGCAGCCGATGAAAACATTAATGTTACCCCAACTCAGCAAGTGACCAAACAGGAACTGGCAGCCATTTATGTTCTTTCAGAAATCTGTCCAAGCATGGTCAAAGACAAGTCACAGTTTAATCAGGGTTATACCAAGCTGGTGACTGAGTATATGCCGGGCCAGCGTAATCCGGTTGAACGCTTGAATCAGATGGCAAAACAGAAAGATTTCCGCAATATTCTGGCCGAAGCACAATCGGATGCCAAGAAAGCCGGCAAGAAAAAAAATCAGGTGATTTGTAATGAATTAACCACCTATAACAATTAAGCTGCTTTTCTGCCGATAACTTACAATACTTTTGAAATAAGACCGGGTTTCCCATAGAAGTCAGCCTAGCTTTGTCCTAAAATGCTAGGCTCTTCGTGCTTACATCAAGATATAGGAACCCACTAGAAATGACCCAAAAAACTGCCCTTGCTGCATTATTATTAGTTCCTAGTTTTAGCTTTGCAGCAACTGTCCTATCTGCACCACCAGAATTGAATAATAAATCCTACGTGCTAATGGACTACGAGACAGGGCAACTTCTCGCTTCAAAAAATGAAAATGAAAAATTAGCCCCTGCTTCAATGACCAAGATGATGACCAGTTACATCATCGAACAAAAACTATTGAGCGGTGAACTCACCGAAGATGAACAAGTGCGCATGAACGAGTCAGCATGGTGTCGCGGCAGTAGCGCGGAATCATGTATGTATGTACCTTTAAATGGTACGGCAACTGCACTTGAAATGCTTCGCGGGATTATTATTCAATCAGGGAATGATGCATCGAAAGCCATGGCTGAACATATTGCAGGGAACGAGGGTACCTTTGCACATATGATGAACCAGGAAGCTAAACGTATTGGCATGACCAATACCAGCTTCGTGAACTCAACCGGTATGCCGGCTGAAGGTCATTATTCAACTGCCAAAGATATGGCAACGCTGGCACAACACATCATTAAAGACAGTTCTAAATATTATCCGATTTATGCGGAAAAAGAATTTACCTTTAATGGCATCAAGCAAGGTAACCGTAATGCCCTGCTATATACTGACCCGAGTGTAGATGGTTTAAAAACTGGCCATACTGATGAAGCTGGTTATTGTTTGACCACCTCTTCAAAACGTGGACCTACACGTTTGATTTCAGTGATTTTTGGTGCACCAACCATGCAGGAACGTGCGACACAAACACGTGAATTGCTGGCTTGGGGTTATGCAAACTTCGAAACCAAAAATGTTCAACCTGCCAAACAGGTACTTGCCAAAGCCAAAGTTTGGTTTGGTAAGGAAGATGAAGTTCAGATCGGTCTTGCGGAAAACTTTAACGTGACCATGCCAAAAGGTCAGGCTAATGCGATTAAAACCCAGCTGGTGGTTCAACCTAAACTGACTGCACCTTTACAGCCTGGTCAGGTCGTAGGTAAATACGTAGCGACTCTGGATGGTAAAGTAATTTCAGAAAAACCATTGGTGGCTTTAAACGCGGTTGAAGAAGCTGGTTTCTTCGCACGTATGCTCGACCACATTAAACAGTTCTTCTCAAACTTGTTCTAAGTTTAAATAAACTGTTTTAGTCCCGGACTAAGACCAAAGCACTCATTCAGATGGGTGCTTTTTATTTTATACTATGCACATGATCCTTAAACTTTTAATGAGCAGATCACCATGAGCCAAAACATTCGTTCTTATTTAGACACGACTCCAGAAATTGATAAATCGTGTTATATCGATCCGATGGGAATCGTGGTCGGCGATGTGGTCTTGGCTGAAAATGTTTCTGTCTGGCCTTTTGCCGTGATTCGTGGTGATGTTAATTCAATCCGGATTGGTAAAAATTCGAATGTTCAGGATCATGCCATGTTGCATGTCAGTCATAAAAAAGCCGATAAACCGAATGGTTCGCCTTTGATCATTGGTGAAGATGTCACGATTGGCCATCATGTGACATTGCATGGTTGTACGATTGGTAATCGTGTACTAATTGGGATTAACAGCATTATTCTGGATGATGTCATCATTCCGAATGATGTGATGATTGGTGCAGGTACGCTAGTTCCACCGGGTAAAGTTTTGGAAAGTGGCTGGCTCTATGTTGGTAGCCCGGCAAAAAAAGCACGTCCGCTCACTGAAAAAGAAATGGCGTTCTTGCCGTATTCTGCACAAAATTATGTAAAAGTCTCTCGAAATTATCTTGGGTAAGTCAAAATAAATAGATCCCTTTATTTTAATCCTTTGGTTTAATTCTTGCTTTAAAACAAGCATAACTCGAAGGATTAAAATGTTTATTGCGGTTTACCGTTTCAAAATTAAACCAGCGACAAAGGAAGCTTTCATTCAGGCATGGAAAACGCATATGGAGGGCATTTATCTGGTTTTAGGTTCTCTCGGCTCTCGCCTGCATAAAGAAGAAAAGACTGGTGATTATATTGGTTATGCTCAATGACCAAACAAAACACATTGAGAAAATGCCGACTTTAACCACCTCAATTCAGAAGAATATTTAAAGTATAAAAAAGCAGGTGAAGTGATGTGTAAGACTATTATTTCAAGCGATACTATTTTGGAATTAGATGTCGAAGCAGATTATTTACAATCAAGAACGTTTCTTTTTGAATAATTTTTAAAGAGAGGCATATTTTAATTCTACTTATCAGACATGAACATGATAAAAAATATTTCTAAAGTGTTTACTGCTTATATTATTTAATATGACGGATTTAAAAAAATCAAATGGATCAATACGTAATATGTTGAGGCTATTTGTTCCTGCATTTATGTCTGTGATAATTGAGTTAATATAAACATTTAAAAAATTATTAATTTACTAGCTTCTTTTAATATAAAGCCAGTATTAGAGTCTTTTCATGCTTTTTACAGGATAAATTCCGGGAAATTTCAAAAATGGAATAAATCCTCTCTCCAAGTAACATCTCAACTTAATATCTAAATACTTGTTCAAACATAGGGACTAAAAATTTATTGCCATATTCACTCAAATGGTCATCATCATAATACAAAGGACGAGCATTTTTTGAACCATAACAATATTCTGTATCACATAAATAAGGCAGAGGATTCAAGATTTTCACTCCACAGCGCTGAGCTGCTTCATCCTGAGCATCCCAAACAATTTTATGCCGTTTATGATATTCAGAAAGTGAAAGCTTCATATCTTCCACAGCACCATGTATAACCAGCTTATGCGAAATGGTCTTGGGAATATCTATTCCGAACTCTGGTATTGGTCGCATTAAATAAACCGGTCGGTCTTTTGCCAAACGACATGCTGTATCAACTAAAACTTGGGAAAATTCCTTTATAAACTGCCTATCCTCATTATAAAGATATTTTTTACTGAAGTAGACTGGTGCTAGTTTAGACCGTTCCGATTGGTCAGGCTCATTCACACCTTTTACATACTCTGAAGTACGACTGACCAAAACTAGCGGAATATTAGGATATTTTTTTAATTCTTCATTTGCCCATTGATTTAGAAGATCACATGAATCCGCACTGTACTCTTTATGATCTATATATCGAATGCCATCCAGTGTAGGACAGCTATCCATAAACCAGGAAATCACACCTGAGTTAAAGTGAGAGGCTGCTGTACCCAAAGAACTTGCTATTGCTGATGCATGACTATCCCCCATTAAAATTGCTAAAATTTTTTCTTTTCCGTACACACAACTCGGCGACCCTATTTTGTCATGAGAGGCATTACACTCTTCACGCCTAGGATCTATATCCCATGTTTCTGCAGCAGCAATCTCTACAATTTTAGGTAATCGAATTTCTTCAAATGGAAGTAGTTTGGCACTGATCGCGATTGCAGATAAACTCGCAAGCAAACCAAAACTAAAGATGACTAGAGCTTGTCTGGAAAGACGAAATTTCGTTAAAAATTGGCGTGAGGGTATTTCAACCAGTAAATAGGAAAGATGCCCCAGTATCAGACTAAGCACCAAACCAAATAGTATCCAGTTTAAATCATCTTGCACACTACCAAAATACAAGCCAACCACAACCGGCCAATGCCACAAGTAAATCGAATATGAACGATCTCCCAACCATTGTGCAACAGGGTGCGTGGTTAACATGGAGTCTTCCTGTTGTGACAATATAACCAGTACTGTACCAAGTACTGGTAACGCCGCCCAAGCAGAAGGCCAAACTAACCCCTTATGAATGATCAACATGGCCAATAACAATAAAAAACATCCCGCTACAAAGTACACCTTGGCAAATCTTTGTAATTGTGGAAATTCTTTCGCAGCTAAATAAACCAACCCACCAGCAACGAACTCCCAGCCTCGAACAGGCAATAAATAAAAGGAAGCTACGGGTTTCGAATGAGATATCGCGATGCTTAAAAGGAGAGATCCCAGAAATGCAAAACATAATCCGTATAATAAGGTACGGCGTTCCGATTTAATTTTTGTCAGTAGTAACAAGTAAATAGGTAATAATAGATAAAATTGAAACTCAATACCCAATGTCCATGTATGTAATAACCACTTTTCATGAGCAGTGCCATCAAAGTAATTAGAAGTACGCCAGTAATAAAGATTAGAGTTAAAAGACAGAGCACTACTCGATTGCGTACCCAAAAACATATAGTCAGGTAAGGGTAACCAAAACCACCCTAAAACCAGCAAAATAATAATAAGTATCATCAGGGCAGGAAAAATCCGTCTTATCCGTGCCATATAAAAATCAAATAATTTGAAGCTGTTTTTTTCAAGACTGCTGCAAATGATTGCTGTCATCAGGAATCCTGAAATGACAAAAAATATATCTACACCCAAAAAGCCTGCATTAAACCCTGGAACTTTGAAGTGAAAAAACAAGACCATTAATACCGCATAGGCACGCAGTCCATTGATATCTAATCGAAAACCAATATTTGAATTTGGCGGTGTCATCATGTCAACCTGCTCAAAATATTTTTTTAATGTTGGGTTTATAAGTTTATTTTTTGATGCATGATGAAGAAAACTTTGCATTAAATCAGAATGCAGTTAAAAAATTAGACAATACTAGAAGGTTTATAATATCTCTTAACTTTTTAATTATATTCGGTTATTTTTCTTCTTTTTAAAAATTGATTGATATTTACTCAACCTTCTTATCTTCAAACTTGTCTTGTTTGAAGTCAATAGGCTAGACACATAACTCTATAAAAATATTTGTAGGCATCATTCAAAATACTTTTAAGACTAACATCATCACTTATCTAGCTAATTTAGGCTTTTTCGTCGTGCTATAAAGGGTATAACTATCTGATATATCAACTTTCAGTTATAGTCCTCATTACTTTAAATAATTGTTTTGGAAATCAAGCTTCTGATCCCCATCAGCATTTCTCCAAGTCCTGAAAAAATATTAACAGCCCCGCTATACTATTTTTATGTGCGTTTTCCCAGTTCTAAAATGATCACTTCAGCATTTATTTTCTCTGTAATTCATTAACCCCAAATACCATGATTATCATTGGTTGATTATTCATTAATGCATTAAGTCGCTTAAAGAAACCTGCTCTCAACATAGCCACACACCCTAAAATTTTATACAATAGTGCATCCTTTTCCATGGTGCTGCTTTATGACTGCTTGGACTGCTCATGTCACTGTCGCAACTGTCGTTGAAAAAGACGGAAAATTCCTGTTTGTAGAAGAACATACAGAAGGTGTGACACACACGGTATTTAATCAGCCTGCGGGTCATATCGAATGTGGCGAAACTATTATTGAAGCTGCCATTCGCGAAACCATGGAAGAAACCGGGCATACAGTGAGTATTGAATCACTGCTAGGTATTTATACCTATACCCCACCGATGTTCCCGGATCGTACTTATTTTCGTTTCTGCTTTTTAGCCAAATCCATTGACTACGACCCAAATGCCGCTTTAGATGCTGACATTATCGGTGCAGTCTGGATGACGCTAGATGAATTGCTTGAATCTGCTCGTGCGCGTAGCCCACTGGTGATTAAAGCCGTACAAGATGCGCTTTCAGGTCAAAAGTACCCTTTATCGCTCATTTACGAGCACCAAAATTCTCCCTTAATTTCAAATTTGGATGCCTAATCCTATGCAACAACGTGTCATCGTCGGTATGTCAGGTGGTGTAGATTCATCTGTTTCTGCTGCCCTTTTACTTCAACAAGGTTATCAGGTTGAAGGTCTTTTCATGAAAAACTGGGAAGAAGATGACGGCACAGAATATTGCACGGCGATGGATGACCTTGCCGATGCTCAGGCCGTTTGCGACAAAATCGGAATTAAGCTGCATACTGCGAACTTTGCCATGGAATATTGGGATCGCGTATTCGAGCATTTCCTGGCGGAATATGCGGCTGGCCGTACGCCAAACCCAGACATTTTATGTAATAAAGAAATTAAATTCCGTGCCTTCTTAGATCACGCGATTAACCTAGGTGCAGACTTTATTGCAACAGGTCATTATTGCCGTCGTGGTGAAACCATGACCAACTCACGTGGTGAAGAATATGCACCGCTACTGCGTGGTGTGGACAATAACAAAGACCAGACCTATTTCCTGCATGCCGTTCATGGTCGTGAAATTAATAAGACCCTGTTCCCTGTTGGCGAAATTGAAAAGCCACAAGTCCGTAAAATTGCAGAAGAATTAGATCTAGTTACGGCCAAGAAAAAAGATTCGACTGGCATCTGTTTTATTGGTGAACGCCGTTTTAATGACTTTTTAAAGCAATATTTACCTGCTCAACCAGGAAAAATCGTGCTGGAAGATGGTAAAGAGGTTGGTGATCATCACGGCTTAATGTACTATACGCTCGGTCAACGCGGTGGTATTGGTATTGGCGGTATGAAAGGCGTTGCTGAAGGTGCCTGGTTCGTATTGCATAAAGATATCGAAGGCAATCGTCTGGTGGTCGGTCAAGGCCATGAACATCCTCTCATGCAAAGTACTACACTTTGGAGTGAGGCGATTGACTGGGTGGCAGGTGAGCAAGATATTCCTGAAACAGGTTTCCGCTGTACAGCCAAAACCCGTTACCGTCAGACTGATCAAGCGTGTACGGTATACCAGGATTCAGAATCACCGAATGGTGTTCGTGTTGAGTTTGATGAACCTCAACGTGCAGTGACCCCAGGTCAAAGCGTGGTGTTCTATTCAGGTGAAGTTTGTTTAGGGGGTGGTGTGATTCATCATACCAATGCGCCTAAACCTGATTTTATAAAAGGATGAATTCGGCATGACGGAGTTACCATTTCAACCAGCCACAACGTTGAATACTCGTCAAAATCGTGCTTTGGCATTAGCGGGTGTGTTTCAGGCCACCCAGCTAACCCATATGACAGCATTGACGGGGCAGCAAAGCATTGGTGAAAGTGGTAACTTTTATTTTGAACAGTTAATTAGAGCCAGTCTTAATATCCGTCCCGGCAGCAATCAGAATGCCCAGACCCTGGACTTTTTTAATCAGCTGGCCGATATTTCCTTAGGTTTAAAAACATTAGAAAGCAGCATTATTCAACCCTTCAATACTTCACCCAAATCCAGAATTCCAAAACTTTCCAGCACTAAACTTCCCATGAGCTATGCGATGGCACTTCTTCAGTTAGAAAAGAAGGTCTATAGCAACCCCAAATTTGTTGAAATTATTGAACAGTCTCAACAGAAAATTCTCAGACAGCTCTCCTTCTTCGATAATAATTACCTGCACCCCAGCATCATTGCCAACCTTGCTCAAACCTATGTCGATACGGCCGGACAGATTAATCCGCGTATTATGGTACGTGGCAATGCCGAAGCCTTTAAAGATGCCGGACACACCAACCGCATTCGTGCGTCCTTATTTACCGGTTTGCAAATGGCGCACCTGTGGCGTCAGCTCGGTGGCAGCTCTTGGGGCATGGTATTTGGCAAGCGCAAGTTGCTACAAGATATTCAGAATCTAGCGCGTTTACAGTTTCAGGTGGTTTAACTGATGCTGCACGTGTTTCGTTTTACGTTTAATTCCAAAATCTAAGGAATCGATATGAACGCTTTAACTGCACTTTCTCCATTAGATGGACGTTACGCGAGCAAATGTGATGCTCTACGTCCTTTTCTTTCTGAGTTTGGTTTAATCCATGCTCGTGTGACTGTTGAAGTGCGTTGGTTACAAGCGCTTGCAAACCACCCGGAAATTACTGAAGTACCGGCGTTTTCAGGCGAAACTAATGCAGCGCTCGATGCGATTGTGAGCGATTTTTCTGAAGATGATGCCAATCGCATCAAAGAGATCGAACGCACCACTAACCACGACGTTAAAGCGGTTGAGTATTTCCTGAAAGAAAAAATCGCTGGTATCGAAGAACTTAAAAATGCCGGTGAATTCATTCACTTTGCATGTACGTCTGAAGATATTAACAACCTGTCACATGCCTTGATGCTGAAAAGCGGTCGTGATGTACTGGTTGAGTCTATGCAGCAAATCATTGATTCAATCGTTGCACTTTCTGAAAAGCATGCAGACCAGCCAATGTTGTCTCGTACTCATGGTCAAACTGCAAGCCCGACGACTTTGGGTAAAGAAATGGCGAACGTGGCTTACCGTCTTGCACGTCAAATCAAACAGTTCAAAAATGTTGAGCTACTGGGCAAAATCAATGGTGCAGTAGGTAACTACAATGCGCACTACTCTGCTTACCCAGACATCAACTGGCCTGCGCATTCACAAGCATTTGTAGAGTCTTTGGGTCTAGACTTCAACCCGTACACCACTCAAATCGAGCCACATGACTATATGGCTGAACTGTTTGATGCGCTACGTCGTTTCAACACTATTCTGATCGATTTTAACCGTGACATTTGGGGCTATATCTCTCTTGGTTTCTTCAAGCAAAAACTAAAAGAAGGCGAAGTTGGTTCTTCAACCATGCCACACAAAGTTAACCCAATTGACTTTGAAAACTCTGAAGGTAACTTGGGTATTGCCAATGCTGTACTTGCACACCTTGGCGAAAAACTGCCAATTTCTCGCTGGCAGCGTGACCTGACTGACTCTACTGTGCTTCGCAACATGGGTGTTGGTTTTGCGCAAAGCTTAATTGCTTTTGAAGCTTGTTCTAAAGGTATTGGCAAACTTGAGTTGAACGCTGCGCGTATTAATGAAGATTTGGATAATGCCCAAGAAGTATTGGCTGAGCCTATTCAAACTGTAATGCGTCGTTACAACGTTGAAAAACCATACGAAAAACTAAAAGCCCTGACTCGTGGTCAAGCCATGACTCGCGACATGATGGTTGATTTCGTAAATGGTAACGAGTTGGAAGCTGTTCCTACTGCTGACCGTGCGCGTTTAGCGGAAATGACGCCTGCATCATATACAGGTAATGCTGCTGATCAAGCTAAACAAGTAGCTGAGCTGATTGCTAAAATCTAATTTGCAATAAGACGAAAAGGCGAAGCTCAGGCTTCGCCTTTTTATTTATAATGTGTTTTATTCTAAAAAAGATATTTTATAATAACGACATGATTGATCATCGACTTTCCGCCAAACATTACACAAGCCTGAGCATTTTAATTCTGGCGATTTTGCTTGCCAGTATTCGTCCTTTAGAACTGGAAGCTTATCTTTTGCATCAGGCAGGCACAGTTTTCATGACCATCATGCTGCTCATCTGCCTGTATAAAATCGGCCTGAATTTTTTAAGTTTTAATTTATATATTCTTTTTCTGATTGTTCATGTGATTGCTGCACACTATCTATATTCTTATGTGCCTTATAACCAGTGGATTGAACAGATTTTTGGCTTTAATCTGAATGAAGCGATGCACTGGTCACGTAATATGTTCGACCGATTTGTCCATCTGGCCTACGGATTATTACTTTATCCAATTTTCCATCGCCTGTTTCAGGTCTGGTTGCCACAGCAAAAACCTGTGGTCATTTTCCTGCTGGTGATTCAGTTCGTGGTGGCCAGCAGTATGATCTATGAGTGGCTGGAATGGCTGATTGCCATTGGTTTATCTCCCGAGGAAGCTGAAAACTATAATGGACAACAAGGTGACATGTGGGATGCACACAAAGACGTCTTGCTTGCTACGATTGGTGCAGCGGTAACAGGCGGTCTGCAGTTGATACCGAAAAATCAAAAAATTCCACTGAAGTGAGCTTTAAAATTCATTCAAGATCAATTGAATTAAAGTTTTGGATCACGCATTTAATTACATTCATATTTTTCAATTATGAATGTGGGCAATATCGCATCCAATCATCCTTCATTTTTTGCAGTTCATTCCCCGTCAACATCTCACTGTAATAAATGAAATAGGTTGCATCAGGATATTGAATCTCATGACGGAATATCATGCCACGCAGTGACACAGATAACTCCTCAGGAAAATCATCCTCTAAATAAAGTTCTTCAAATTCATAATTAAAATAACAATTTTGCGTCGCAAGAAATGCTTCAGCTATAGCCATGTTTCTGCTCTAACAATAAAATATGCTTTATTTTATCTGATTAGTTTCAATGATGGTTTACATTTCATTCGGTTCAATCCATTGAACAAACTTAGATTCTGACAAATGTGGATATTTGAACTTATCTAGATATTCAAAGCAGGCCTTTTGGCCTTGAGGAATTTTATCCAGATGCTTATCGAAGAATAAATGCCGACTATATTGAGCGCCATCAAAGCGAATACTCACACGTTCAAATTCATTACCACCTCGAACTTTATGCATCTGATAAAACTGCACAACACCACATTCCTTCGATGGAATAACAGGTGGATCATTGGGCTTTAGAAAGCTATACAGCAGAAAGATACAAACGCCGGGTAGAAAACTCAGCCAAAACAAAACCTTCTTAGAATCATCCTGAGTTAATTTTGCTTCAGAACAAAGCATACATAACATTGGAATAAATACGATACTAAAAAACCCAAACAACAAAATAAACGTGAGCATATGAGCCTAGACTCAATCAGAGTACTCCACTTATATCATAACAATATGATTTCAAAAAATAAAAAAGCCCACCGAAGTGAGCTTTAAAATTCATTCAAGATCAATTGGATTAAAGTTTTGGATCACGTATTTGCACCAGATTTGCGTTTGCTTTACTTAAGCTTTCCATAACTTTATTCATGACAGTGGGTATCAGTGAATCAGCAATTTGCGCTGCTTGCAGGCCCAGTTTTTCACCCAAAGTTGGTTTCTTGCGGGTCTGGATGGAATAGATATCATGTTGGGGCAACAAGTTGAGCAGGTATTCATCTGAGGTTTGCAGTTTATCCACCAGATTTAGATCCAACGCATCCCGGCCATACCAATGCTCACCGGTTGCCACTTTTTCAATATTCAGCTGTGGGCGATACTTTTCAACGAAATGTTTAAATAAAGCATGTGTTTGCTGTAATTCTTCTTCAAACTTGGCCTTACCCTCTTCGGTATTTTCACCAAACATAGTCACGGTACGTTTGTACTGTCCTGCGGTATAGAGTTCAAAGTCGATTTTATTGTCTTTCAGCAGGCGGTTAAAGTTGGGGACTTGAGCAACCACACCAATTGAACCGACAATCGCGAATGGTGCAGAAATAATTTCATTGGCGATACACGCCATCATATAACCGCCACTAGCGGCCACTTTATCGACACAGATGGTCAGATGAAAACCTGCCTCGCGTAAACGTACCAGTTGAGCTGCTGCAAGTCCATAACCATGAACCATGCCGCCCGGACTTTCCAGACGCACTACAACACGGTCACGACCGGCTTTGGCTGTGGCCAGAAGCAAGGTAATTTCTTCACGCAAGCCTTCTACCGCAGAAGCCGCCATATCGCCTTTAAAATCGAGTACATAGATTTTTTGATTGGTTTTCTTACGCGCACGCGCTTCTTTTGACAGTTGTTGCGATAACTGTAAAAGTTCCAGTTTAGAGCCAGTAGTTTGCGCTATTTTTTTTCGTTGTTCATTGATACGCGCATTGAGATGACTAATACGGATTTCAGCGGACAGTTTCGGAGTATGAAATAACATAAAAAATCTATTCTCTATTTAATTCGGATTTATTCCTTTAGATTAGGTCAATTTCGGTTTTTTTCAACTTTATTTCGAGAATTATTACGATTATCACCATCTATTTCACCTATAAAAAAAGAGCCTTGCGGCTCTTCTTGAAGTCTTGGATCAACCAAAACGCCCGGTAATATAGGCTTCAGTCAACTGATGATCTGGCTGGGTAAAAACTTTCTCGGTCGAGTTGACTTCAATCAGATCACCCAAATGGAAATACGCAGTACGATCCGATACACGTGCTGCCTGTTGCATGGAGTGAGTTACAATCGCGATAGTATATTGCGTCGAAAGCTCAGAAATCAGCTCTTCCACTTTGGCAGTTGCAATCGGATCGAGTGCCGAACACGGTTCATCCATCAAAATGACTTCCGGGCTGACTGCAATGGTACGTGCGATACACAGACGTTGCTGCTGACCACCCGATAAACCTGTTCCCGGCTGGTTTAAACGATCTTTCACTTCTTCCCATAAACCAGCTTTACGCAAGCTACCTTCTACAATTTCTTCAAGATCGTACTTGTCACGCGCCAAACCATGGAGTTTTGGACCATAGGAGACATTATCGAAGATTGATTTCGGGAATGGGTTCGGCTTCTGGAAAACCATACCAACCTGTGCACGTAGCAAGACCACATCTAGGTTTGGATCATAAATATCCTGATTGTCCAGCATGACTTTACCGGTCACACGGCAGCTATCAATGGTATCGTTCATGCGGTTTAAGGTCCGCAGAAAGGTCGATTTACCACAGCCTGATGGCCCAATAAAAGCAATCACTTCATTTTCATAAATATTCAGGTCAATACCTTTAATCGCTTCCGCTTCACCATAGTACACATGCACATCAGAAGTACTAAGTTTCACATTCGTCGACTTCGCATCTTTTTTGCTGCTGCTCTGCGTATCGAACTGGGAAACAAACGGAGTTGCTGGCTTTTGAGTCGCCTCATCCGAGGTGAATTGTGTCTGTTGTGGATTCACGATTTGATCCTTTTTTAAGGAATTTTGAATAACAGTTGTGTTCATGATTCTGCCCCTATTACCAACGGACTTCAAATTTCTTACGTAACCAGATGGCCAGGCTGTTCAAGCTGATCATCATTGCCAGAAGTACAATAATTGCTGCTGCAGTACGCCCTTCAAAGAAGTTACGCAATTCATTGCCTTGCCATAAGAAAATCTGCACCGGTAAAGCCGTTGACTGATCAAATGGAGTGGCTGGAACGCTGGCAACAAAAGCACTCATCCCGATTAATAATAATGGTGCGGTTTCACCCAAAGCTTGTGCAACTCCAATGATTGCGCCCGTCAAAATACCCGGTAAAGCCAAAGGCAAGACATGATGGAATACTGTCTGGATGCGGGAAGCACCGAGGCCCAAAGCTGCCTGACGAATCGAAGGTGGAACCGCTTTAAGTGATGCGCGTGTGGTGATGATTACAGTCGGTAAGGTCATCAGACTCAGCACCAGACCACCCACCAATGGTGCTGACAGTGGCAAATGCATCCAGCCAATGAAGATCGCTGCACCCAATAGACCGAAGACAATTGAGGGAACGGCTGCCAGGTTGTTGATATTGACTTCGACCACATCGGTAATCCAGTTTTTCGGTGCAAACTCTTCCAGATAGATCGCAGAGGCCACCCCGATTGGAATCGAGATAAAGATCACGATCATCATCATGAACAGTGAGCCCATGAAGGCACCTGCCAAGCCAGAAGTTGCTGGTGAGCTGCGCGAATCAGGACTGGTGAAAATATTGGTATTAAAACTATTTTCAATCACACCAGAGGCTTTCATCTCATCCGCCACCTGGCGCACTTCAGGACTGAGCTGCTGCTGTTCATCGGGAAGATCACGGTCAATATTTCCCGCTAGCCAGACATCGACATTGGCATCCGCCAGAATTTTCACTTCCTTGCTTTGACCGACCAGACTTGGATCATTCATGACCATGTCACGCAAACGATACGCCTCAGAACTAGTATATAAAGAACCCAGTTCATCACGCTGGCTTTCCAGCTTGCTGTCTTTGGCGATCATGCCATTGATAATCAGGGCATCCCAATCCACCATTCCGACTTCGGTCTGCCACGCGATAAAGCGATCTTCAAACTGTGCTGGAGATTCTCCTGCTGCTGGCTTCGGTTTTGGACCAATATCCACAATGGCTGGATCGAAATGAATCGGCAAACTCATGCTGCTTTGCCAGAATGCAGGCAAACCTTTGGATAAAATACTCCCGAACAGCAATACCACAAAGAACAGACCTGCCAGTACCGCAGAGAAACCAAATAAACGGAAGGTTTTTTCTTTACGATGACGTCGTGCCAAAGAGCTTTGAATGGTCTTCTTACGCTTTTTACGCAGCTCGGCGGCGATGGATGGATCAATACGCTGATCCACAGGCGTTGTATTTGAAGTACTCATTAGTCGTATTGCTCACGATATTTACGCACGATGATCAGTGCAACAATGTTCAAACCTAAGGTAATGACGAATAGCGTCAATCCTAGTGCAAAAGCCACCAATGCTTGCGGACTAGCAAAATCAGTATCGCCAGTTAACTGATTCACGATGGTAATCGTGACCGTAGATACGGCTTCAAGCGGATTGGCATGCAACTGCGGGCTGTTCCCGGCTGCAAGAACCACGATCATGGTTTCACCAATTGCACGCGATGCAGCCAAGAGGAATGCACCAATAATACCCGGCAAGGCTGCCGGTAAAACCACCTGACGGATCGTTTCAGATTTAGTCGCACCCAATCCCAAAGAACCATCACGTAAGGCACGCGGCACCTGAGTAATGATGTCATCTGACAGAGAAGATACGAACGGAATAATCATGATGCCCATGACCAGACCGGCGGTCAGCGCGCTGGTGGCATTAATTTCGAGTCCGACCAGAGCACCCATACTTTTAAGGAATGGACCGATGATCATCAAGGCAAAGACACCATAGACAATCGTAGGAATACCCGCCAGCACTTCAATCGTAGGTTTTGCCCAAGAGCGGAACCGCGGTGAAGCATATTCTGCCAGATAGATCGCAATCATCAGGCCAACCGGAACTGCAACTAAAAGTGCGATCCCGCTGACCATGAGCGTGCCCCATAACAGTGGCAATAAACCATAACTGCCTTCAGCACTGCCAGAGGTGCTAAACCCTGGGTTCCATTGGGTACCAAAGAAGAAATCCAGTGGGCTGACGAAGCTGAAGAAACGCATTGCCTCGCCAAACATCGACATCACAATCCCGAGGGTGGTCAGAATCGCCACACCTGAACACAATGCCAGGCCGATATTAATCATTTTTTCGACTTGGTTACGCGCACGGAATTCCTGGCTAATATGTTTCTTGGCCCAGACCAGACCTGCCAGCGCAGCCGAAATCACGACTGCCAATTTGGCAAAAGTGCCGATGGTTGAGAATTTAGCCAATTGCTCTGCGGCTGCAACTTCATAGGCTGCCGGTGTATCACTCACTCCAAAACCTGAGGCAAGTGCCTGAACACGATCAATCAAAACACTCAGACTTGCCGGATCCAGACTTGCCGAAACATTTTCCGGCAAATGGTTGAGTACCACCTGCTCCAGAAAAGTGGGTTCCACCATATTCCAAACAATCAAAATTAAAAACGCAGGGATACCACACCATAGTGCAACCAGGGCACCATAATATCCGGGACGCGAGTGTAAGTTTGCAGAATTGCTTCCCTTACCTGCTAAGCTACGGCTTTTACTTAATCCGATTTGATAGGCTATGGCCATGATGGCCAATAACACACCTATAAGTAGCAGATTCATGTATTCTCCACTGTTTTTTCAATTTTCATGGTTTGAAAAAACTTGTTTATCGCAAAAAGCCGATGGTAGGTTGACCCTACCACCAGCGTTTTCAAAATCATTTATTACTTCACCACAACCGCTTTACCAGCCTTGAAATTTGCCAGGACTGCTGCACGTTCTTTATCAGACATTGAAATCAGACCTGCTTTTTCCAGCTTAGAGCCTTTGCCAGATACTTTCTTGTTCAGGAAGTATTCTGTGAACTGCGGTAAGCCTTTGATCGATTTCAAGTGCTCGCCTTTTACGTAGAAGAACAATGGGCGTGATACCGGATAAGCACCATTCAAGATGGTCTTTTCAGAAGGCGCTACATTGTTCACCGTAGCAACACGTAGACGGTCACGGTTCTGGTCATAGAAACCTAGGCCAAACACACCTACCGCACTTGGAGAAGTTTTTAAACGTGCCAATGTTTCGGTATAGTCACCGGCAATCTCAACCACACGGCCATCTTTACGGAATGTTGTACAAGCTTTTTTCTTGGCATCTTTGTCTAGAGATTTAATTGCAGCATAGGTTTCACAACCTGCATCCACCATTTTCTCCTGGAAGACTTCGCGCGTACCATGATTCGACGCAGGAATTACCAGGGTGATAGGTTCATTCGGAAGTGCTTTGTCAATTTGGTTCCAACGCGTGTACGGGTTAGCGACCATTTTTCCATTTGATGGAAGTTGTGCAGCAAGTGCAGCGAAGACATGTTGTGGACGCAGTTTATAAGCCGCTTTGTTTGCATTCGATGCAAACACAATACCGTCATAACCAATTTTGATTTCTAGGACTTGGTTAACGCCATTCTTTTTACATTCTGCCAGCTCTGTACTCTTGATTTGACGAGAAGAGTTTGCGATATCAATCGTGTTATCACCCACGCCATTACAGAACTGCTTTAAACCACCTGAAGAACCGCCAGAACCGACAACTGGTGTTTTAAACTGTGGAAAAGTATTACCGAATTCTTCTGCCACGATACTGGCATATGGAAGTACAGTTGAAGAACCTGCAATTTGAATGGTGTCACGTGCTGCGTGTGCAGTCGTTACAGCAGTTGCCCCGGTTACTGCTAATGCTAAAGCTATATTTGTAAAGCGCATTCTAGTATCTCTCTCATTTATGCAAATTTGGAGTACACCACTTTTTATTCAGTTTTGTACTTCTTTCGATACCTGCATTTTGATTTTAGAATATGACAGATAAGTTACAGCTTTATTACGATTTAGTGATTTTTCATCTAGCGGTTTTTTCTTGATTAAATTTTTATGGATTTCAATGATTAAGTTCTTTTTGTCATTCACTTCATTAAAAAATTTTAGACCAATGACATGTAACAATTTTTATAAACCTGAACTCAGGATAAATCCTGCTCCCCAGTTTTACATAAGCCTATGACAAATAAATAACAGGCTAAACAGGATTCAGATCTGCCGTGTTTTTGTGGTGAATTTCGATCTGGGAAAGGACCTTTTTTTATTTTTAAGCGCACAAAAAAGGAGATCATTTCGATCTCCTTTTTTTCACACCACCATCACTTATGCAATGGGTGGCGTATAAGTACCGTCAGCGATTGAATCTTTGATACGATCCGCTTCTGCAAGCACTAATGCCAGCAAGTTCTTCACGTTATCAAGCGTTGCAACCGGGCTTAAAGTGGTCATTTTCAGAGACTGAACCTGACCGACTTTCGTCACACCAATGTTCGCTTCACCACGCGCAAACAGTTCGTCTGCTACGTTTTGATTGAGCGTATCGAGTAATTCAACCGGATATCCCGCTGGAACCACACGGAACAAGACAGACGCGAATTGAGGCTCAAGCAGAAGCTCTAAACCGTCAGTCGCTTTAATGTAGTCTGCTACATCACGCGTTAAGCCAACACCATGATCGATCATCGAACCATAAAGCTCTTCGCCCAATGCTTCCACTGTCATCCACAATTTCAAGGCATCAAAACGACGCGTCGTTTGTAGCGACTTCGACACCAGGTTAGGAACACCATGTTCTTCATCATAAGCAGAGTTTAGGTACTCAGCTTCATAATGCATGAAACGGTAGTTCGCTTCATCTTTTAACAAGAACGCGCCACAAGAAATGGTCTGGAAGTAATGCTTATGGAAATCAAGCGTGATCGAATCCGACAGCTCAATCCCGTCCAGCATAGAACGATAGTCATTCGAAAGAATCAGTGCACCACCCCATGCCGCATCGATGTGCATCCACGCGCCATATTTATTGGTGATTTCACGAATTGCTTTCAATGGATCAATCGCGCCAGCATCCGTTGTACCCGCAGTCGCTACCACACATGCCACTATCTTGCCTTCAGACTGAAGGTGCGCCATGGTTTTTTCCAGTGCATCTACGTCCATCTGTGCATTCTCATTCACAGGAACAGTGACCACTGACTGGAAGCCCATGCCCATCATCGCCATGTTCTTTTGCACAGAGAAATGTGCATTTTCAGAACAGATGACTTTGACATTACGCATCGCATCCACAGGAATACCATCACGCTGAACCGACCACGGATTACCGTTTTCGTCTTTCCAGTTTTTCGCGATGCAAGCATCACGCGCAAGCAATACGCCCATCAAGTTAGACTGCGTACCACCAGAAGTGAACACACCTGCCTGACCCGCACCATAGCCCACTTTTTGACGTAACCAGTCGATTAACTGGACTTCCATCAATGAACCGGCCGGGCTTTGATCCCATGAGTCCATTGACTGGTTAGTTGCGTTAATCAGCACTTCCGCGATCTGGCTAGTCACCATCGTTGGACAGTGAAGATGCGCAAGTGAGTGCGGATGATGAACTTTCAAACTTTTATTAAGAAAAAGCTCAACCATACGCTCAAGAGATTTTTCTACACCCAAACCTTCTTTTGAAGGATTAAATGCGATCGCACTGCGTAGCTCTTTAATGCTACCGCCAGTGTACATTTTGTCGTTTTGCAACCATGCTGCAACCGCTTTGGTCGCTTGGTCCATGCCAGCCTGATAGTCAGCAATGGATGCAGCATCATTGCAGAGTAACGCTTTACGATGTTCTGCGAAATCTACCATGAATTATGCGCCTCGAACTGCAACTAGTGCTTCAGCAACCGATTTTTTGAAACGAGCAATCACTTCAACACATTCGTCTTGAGTAATGATCAACGGGCAAAGTAAACGAATCACTGTACCGTTACGACCACCTTTCTCAAGCAATAATTTATTGTTGAAACAAGCGGTTTGGATCGCTGCAGCCAACTGACCATCAGCAGGTAAAGAACCCATATGATCCGCATCTTTGCGCTCATCTACGATTTCAACGCCGATCATCAGACCACGGCCACGCACGTTACCGATACACGGGAATTCAGTAGCCAGTTTTTTCAATTCAGCTTGCAGGAAATCACCACGCTCTTGTGCATTTTGCGCCAGGTTCTGTTCTTTAATGGTATTGATCGTTGCAAGACCTGTACCCATCGCCAATTGGTTACCACGGAAAGTACCGGTATGACCAGCAGGTTGCCAAGCATCAAACTTACGTTTAATACCCAGTACGGCAAGCGGCAAGCTACCACCTACGGCTTTAGACATCACTACGACATCAGGTTCAATCCCTGCGTGTTCGAATGCAAACATTTTGCCTGAACGTGCAAAACCAGCCTGAACTTCATCAAGAATCAATACGATGTTGTGTTTTTCAGTCACTTCGCGGATTTTTTGCAACCATTTTACTGGCGCCGTTACCACACCGCCTTCACCTTGAATCGCTTCAAGAATTACAGCTGCAGGTTTGGTCACACCACTTTCTACATCTTCAATGAAGTTTTCAAAGTAGTAAGTCAGGGCATCAACACCGGCTTCACCACCAAGACCCAATGGGCAACGGTATTCATGCGGGTATGGCATGAACTGTACACCCGGCATCAAGCCGTTCACTGCATTTTTCGCAGACAGGTTACCTGTCATTGCCAATGCACCGTGAGTCATACCGTGATAACCGCCAGAGAAGCTGATCACTGAGCTACGACCAGTAAAGGTTTTCGCCAGTTTAATCGCGGCTTCGGTTGCATCTGCACCGGATGGACCACAGAACTGCAAGCAGTATTCTTCTTGGCCACCTGGAAGATAAGAAAGAAGTGCTTCAGTAAAAGCATCTTTTAAAGGAGTAGTAAGATCCAGGGTATGCAATGGTAAACCGCTTGCAATCGTATCCTGGATACTTTGAATGACCGCAGGATGATTATGGCCTAATGCCAACGTCCCTGCCCCAGCTAAACAATCAAGGTACTCAGTACCTTCAACATCGGTAACCCAGCAACCTTGTGCTTTCGCTATCGCTAACGGTAATTTACGTGGATAACTACGCACATTCGATTCCATCTGACTTTGGCGAGTCAAGTAGTATTCGTTTGTGGAATTGGTGGCAGGGTTTACAGAAGTAACGCTCATATCGAATTACCATCTCTGATATGGGTGAAAGAAATAAGTCTGGTGACGTTTGGTCCTTTGACTCGGCGCTTTATAAAGGTTCTAGCTAGCAGTTTTGTATTCGAATAACTAGGAGGCGGATGATACCGAATTTTTCAGGAAAATAAACAACTTTCAGTCACATTTTGTCCTAATCTTTATCGAAAAAAAACATCATGCTAATCCATCCCCTAAATCATCATCTTACAGTGTGACAGCAGAAAGAAAAGCGTGTTCTTTTATGCTTTTTTGTAGCGCAGGCGACATTCAGGTAATCAATCTCAAAATTATTCATTAAGTATTTAATTATTAATAATAAATATAAATTAAATAATGAGATAAAATTAAAGAAAATTTAACACTCTTACGACAAATATTTCGTAAAAAGATCACAATTGAGATTTAATATTTTAACAACGGCTTAGATGGCCAATTTTAAGAAAAACAGGACAATTTCATGCGTCTCTTAGCACTTACCAGTTTGATCCTTGCCAGCACCCTCGCCACAGGCGCATTTGCAGCTCCTGCTGAATCTCTGAATTATAATGTTGTTAATCTTTCAGCAGAGGCCAGCCGTGAAATCTCAAATGATGAAATGCATGCTGTGCTTTATATTGAAAAATCCAACAAACAGCCGGCTGAACTGGCCACTCAAATTAACCAGCTGATGAATCAAGCAATTGCTACAGCACGCAAATATCCCACTGTGAAAATCGAGACTGGGGCACAAAGCACTTATCCTATTTATGACAATGACAACCGCAAATTGAAAGAATGGCGTGGTCGTGCCCAGATTCGTCTGGAATCAAAAGATTTTAAAGCGACATCTCAATTGATTGCTGAATTACAACAGCACTTCCAGACCCAGTCAATTAATTTCAAGGTATCTGACGAAAAGCGTAAAAAAGTTGAAAGCGAGCTGATGATTGAAGCCACCAAAAACTTCCAGCAACGCGCACAGGCACTCACCCAGACCTGGAACAAACCGAGTTATCAACTGGTGAACTTAAACCTGAATACTAATAACTATTCACCACAGCCAGTACCGCGTATGGCCATGATGAAATCTGCATCGGCTGATATGGCGGTTCCTGAGCAGGAAGTTGCGGCGGGCGAATCGCAAATGACGGTCAGCGCGAATGGGGCGATTCAGTTTAAATAAGACTTCATTATATTATTCGCACTTTTAAGAACCACCCTTTTGGGTGGTTTTTTATCATGTGAATATTCTTTAAAAACCGAGGCTACAAATTCATACAAACTCAGGTAGGAATTGAGGTTTGACCGGTTTAGAGTAACGGACATTTGTTCCAGTCCTCTCTGCTCATGTCCCTTGACCAACTGAATCTTTACCTGTTTCATATCTTAAATGTACCCGACCAAGCCTCAATCTGGATGATCAACTATGCCTCCCTGATTGCGCATGACCTGGTTTATCTCTTTTTGCTGATTTTTGCTATTGCTTGGTTCCGTGGTAGTTACGAAGTAAAAACAGGGATTATTAAAGCCTTCATCTTTACAGCTATTACATTATTGATGAGTGAAGTATTGTCTGCGGTACTCAATACCCCACGCCCGTTTATGATGGATGTTGGTCGCACCCTGATTGAACATGCACCGACTGGTTCTTTTCCCAGCAACCATATGAGTATTTTTAGTGGGATTGCCTTCGCCTATTATTTTTCACCGCAGCGAGACTTGGGACGAATTCTAATCTGGACAGCTTGGCTGGTGGCATGGTCGCGTGTTTATGTCGGTGTGCATTTTCCAATTGATATGCTGGGTGCATTTCTGATGGCAGTAATAGTAAATTTAGCTGGCTTGCCGCTGTGGTGGAAATATGAGAATCAAATCATAAACTTTATTTTGGGTATTCATTATTGGGTATTTTCGCCTTTAATTCGAATGGGCTGGATCAAATAAATCTAGGGTGTGTTGACACTTTTAGCTTAAAAAAATAGCGAAGTAGTAAAATCAAATC
>CAUPZU010000015.1:0-78765 GCA_963516025.1 Acinetobacter lwoffii | reverse complement strand
GAACAGTACTGGGAGCAGTTGCGTACAGAACCGAACCGGATTCAGTTTTACCAGTTTAGCGACCATATTCATCAACTGTTTGAGGCAGATGTATGAAATTGATGGTGAATCACCAAACGCATTATATGTACACGGCCGAGGTGAGGAACAGTATTCAGTACATTAAAATGATGCCTTCGAGCAATGCGCATCAGCGGGTGCATTCTTGGGATATCAGTGTACCGGGTAATAAAGAAATCCGGAAAGATGCATTTCATAATCTGTGGATGACCTGTAGCCAGCGGGAGCCTTATCATTCCCTGACCATCATGGCGCAAGGGATTGTTGAGCTGAATCCTGCGCATCAGAGTGGACTGAATGATTTAATCAATCCCAATCTTTTTCTACAGCCGACCGAATCAACACAATGTAATGCAGCAATGAAAGATTTTGCACAACGTCATGTTCCTGCATTAACCCGTCAGCATTTGATCGGACTGGCGCAGGCCTTGCTGGAACATGTGCCTTATATTTCCAACAGTACTTCAGTGCAAGGCTCTGCAATAGATGCCTTTGAGTCGAGACAGGGCGTCTGTCAGGACCATAGTCATATTTTCATTGCCATGTGTAAATATCTAGGTTTACCTGCCCGTTATGTATCTGGTTATTTATATGCACAAAATGCTTCGCATCTGGCCAGTCACGCTTGGGCAGAGGTGTTTGTAGACCAGACATGGTATTGTTTTGATGTCAGTAATCTACTGTTTACTCCAAGTTCGCATGTTTATGTGGCGATTGGACGGGATTATTGGGATGTGGCACCAGTACGTGGTGTCAGAGAAAAGGGCGGTGTGGAATCCATGCATTCCATCGTTCAAGTGCTAGGATGTTAATAAGGACGAATGAATGACGTATTGTTGTGCACTACGTTTAGAGCAAGGTATGCTTTTTATCAGTGATACCCGGACCAATGCCGGAGTAGATCACATTTCTGTATTTCGAAAGTTGTATACCTTTGGTATTCCTGGCGAACGTATGATCGTCATACAGGCATCCGGAAATCTGGCAACAACACAAGCAGTAATTGGGCATATCAAAAATCAGCTCGAACTGAAGCAGGAACCCAATATCTTGAGTCTGCACACCATGTTTGATGTCGCTGAGCTGGTGGGTAGTATGCTGAAGAAAGTGATTGCGAATGTTACGAGCGATATTTCGGAACAAAGTAATTATTATTGTAATCTGCTGGTCGGTGGGCAGCTTAAAGATCAGGATATGCAGCTTTATCATGTCTATCCGCAAGGGAACTTTATCTGTGCCACACGTGATACGCCGTATTTCCAGATTGGCGAAAGTAAATATGGCAAGCCGATCCTGGATCGTGCGCTGACTTATGATATGCCGCTGGATGAAGCTTTGCGCTGTTCCCTGATTTCATTTGCATCGACCCTACGTTCCAATGTATCGGTCGGCATGCCCCTCGATGTGCTGGTCTATAAAAAAGACAGTCTGATCATGCCAAGAGGCAAGCGTATTGCCGAAGATGATGAGTATTTCACGTCAATCAGCCGGCAATGGTCAGAGACCTTAAAAAAAGGACTGGCAGAACTTCCTGTTCCCTCTAATGAGTATTTCTTATAAAAACCTATCGTGGTTCAGGCTTTTCGCGTACAGTGTTAACTTCTATGCAGTCCAGCATAATAAAAATAGAGAAGTTAGCGCATGTACCAATTTTGTTACGCCAGTAAAAGTACTTCTCCCAAAACTGATTTGCTTGAAGATTTAGCGAATATTTTGAAAGAAGCCCGTGATTTTAATTACCAGCATCAAGTGACAGGTGTACTGTATTTCGCAGATGGTCATTTTTTTCAATGTCTGGAAGGTGAATGTCCCACTTTAAAAAGTCTGCTGGTGGAGCGACTGAATAAAGATCCTCGCCATCAGGACATTAAACTATTTGAAACCAAGGAAATTGAATATCCAAGTTTCCCGGACTGGTCCATGAAATATATTTCCAAACGTAGTCAGATCCAGCAATTCTGTCGGGAAATGGGATTTGATGACTTTAATCCTTTTGCCTTTCAGCAAAGCCATGTCGATGCATTATTAATGCAATTATGCATAGAACAGGGCGAAGAACAAAAGTCAGCCTAAAGAAAAAGCCCAACATAAGTTGGGCTTTTTTTAGTGTGAAGACTAGATTAGACCATTTTGCGTAGTGGACGATTGCTCAGTCGGCATAATAGTTCATAACCAATCGTGCCATTCGCTTCTGCCACATCGTCAATCAGACGGGTTTTACCCCAAAGTTCAACTTCTGTGCCCAATTGCACATCTAATCCTGTGACATCAATAGCGATCATATCCATCGCTACGCGGCCAATCACGCGAGTTTGCTGGCCATTAATCGCGACATAGTTCTGTTTAGGGAAAGCGCGAGGGTAGCCATCACCATAGCCAATTGAAACAATGGCCAAAGTCATGTCTTGATCTGCGGTGAACGTCGAACCATAACCGACATGCTCACCTGCTTGAATCTCATTCAAGGCAATAATCTCGGCGGTAAAGGTCATGACCGGTTTCAAATCCAGGTCATGTACATCACGGTCTGCAAAAGGCGTCGCGCCGTAGAGCATGATCCCGGGACGGACATAGTCAAAATGCAATTCTGGATATTTATAGATTGCAGCCGAGTTACAGCAAGAGGCTAAAATTGGAGCGCAGTCATTTTTAATTTCCAAGAATTGACGGATTTGTTCATCATTCAGTGGATGCTCGGCATCGGCATTGGCAAAATGCATGGCTAGCACGCAACTAAAGCCTTCAGCTTTTAGCATATGAATTACATCTTTGATCACATCAATCTTAAAACCTAATCGGTTCATGCCGCTGTTCAGTTTGACCCAGACTTTAAGATCTTTGGCGATATAGGCATCTTTATGTGCAATTAACCAGTCGACTTGAGCCTGTTGGTGCAAAATGACTTCAATATTCTGTTCGATTACGATTGGCATCTCATCTGCAGAAAAAACACCTTCGATGAGCGTGATCGGCTGTAGATAGCCTAATTCACGAATTTCCAAGGCTTCTTGCAGGCAGGCGACACCAAAGGCATCGGTTTCGCTTAAGGCTGCTAAGCAGTCTTTAACTCCGTGTCCATAAGCATTGGCCTTTACCATGCTGACTATTTTCGCGGTTGGGGCAAGTTGTTTGACACGGTTTAAATTATATTGCAGCGCAGCGCTGTCAATATAAACTGTAGCTTGACGCACCCTAAATTACTCCTAGAGGGACGATGGAAATGTGATGACGAGAGTCTGATTACTCTTCATCATCATACTGAGCATAGAACTCAGGTGAGAGATTACTAAAGCGGGTATATTGACCTTCGAATGCCAGACGTACGGTACCAATCGGGCCGTTACGTTGTTTACCGATAATAATTTCAGCAGTGCCAGCTTCCTTGGATTCCTTGTTATAAACCTCATCCCGGTAAATAAACATGATCAAGTCGGCATCCTGCTCGATCGCACCAGATTCACGCAAGTCGGACATCACCGGACGTTTGTTTGGACGGTTCTCCAGCGATCGGTTGAGCTGTGACAGGGCAATCACTGGACACTGCATTTCCTTCGCCAAGGCTTTTAAGCTTCGGGAAATTTCCGAGATCTCGCCAACACGGTTATCACCCATGCCAGGGACTTTCATCAGCTGCAGGTAATCGACCATGATACAGCCGAGTTTGCCACCATGCATTTTGGCAATTCGACGCGCACGGGAGCGTAATTCAGTTGGTGGCAATGCAGAAGAATCATCGATATACAGATTTTTTTCTTGTAAATGCACAATGGTACTGGTGACTTTTGACCATTCATCACTATCCATTTTACCAGAACGTAAATGCCCCTGATGCACGCGACCAAATGATGAAATCAAACGCATGGCGATCGAATCCGCTGGCATCTCCATCGAATACACCAGGGCCGGCAGGTTGTTATTGAATAAAACGCTTTCGACCAGATTCATAGCAAAGGTGGTTTTACCCATGGATGGACGCGCCGCGACAATAATCAAGTCACCGGATTGCATGCCGGAAGTTTTATTATCCAGTTCCACAAAACCAGTAGTCAAACCGGTAATACTGCCTTCCATTTGTGACAGTTCATTTAATTTGTCAAATACGTCTGCGACCACCGAGTTGATCGGCTTAGGACCTTGGGCTTTGGCATTATTATTATGTTGTTCGGCAATCGAGAAAATATTGGTCTCAGCCAGATCCAGAATTTCACTGACGGTACGGCCTTTGGTGTCATAGGCATTTTGTAAAATTTCAGAGCTGACTTTAATCATGCTGCGCAGGGTAGCAAACTCTTTAATTTTACCCGCATAGGTTTCCAGGTTATAGAAACTCGATGGCGAATCTGCCATCAGCTGCATCAGATACTCTTCGCCACCAATTGCATCGAGTAAATTCTGTTTGATGAGCCAGTCATGCACCAGAACCGCATCATAAGGTGAGTTTTCTTTAGAGAGCTGCTCAATGGCACGGAAGATATATTTATGTCGGGTGGCATAAAAATCATTTTCGGTCAGTACATCACCGACCTGCTCAAAAGATTCAGCCACAGTCATTAGGGCAGCAAGTACAGCCTGTTCAATTGCTAAATTGTGAGGTGGAGTACGGAACTCCTTGAGATTGCTATTTTCAGTAACAATTTCCGGTTTAGCAGGAGCTACCTTTTTGCTGGCATTCGCCTGTGACATATAAATCCCTGATTTTAAATACAATGGTTAAATATCGTCGGAGATGAATAGCGTTTATTCACTACGAGATGAAATGATACGCGCTCTGATCAAAAATGCGAAGTGCAATTTTTTGTAAACACGAATAATAAAATGAATTTGACAGTGTTGGCTAGATTATATTTTTTAGAGATAAAAAAAGAGCATGCTTTCGCATGCTCTTTTTGAGGCGAGAAATTACTCAGCTACGATAGTAACTAGAACTTCTGCAGTAACATCATGGTGCAATTGGATTGCGATGTTAAATTCGCCAGTGTGACGAAGCGCGCCATTTGGAAGACGTACTTCAGCACGGTCTACTTCTAGACCAGCATTTGTCAACGCGTCAGCGATGTCACGAGTACCGATAGAACCGAATAGTTTACCTTCATCACCAGCTTTCGCAGTGATAACGATGTTCACTTCGTTCAATTGGTCAGCACGTGCTTGAGCAGCAGCCAAGATAGCAGCTTCTTCTTTCTCAAGTTCAGCACGACGAGCTTCAAAAGCAGCAGTGTTTGCTTCAGTTGCAGCAACAGCCTTACCTTGAGGGATAAGGAAGTTACGGCCGTAACCAGCTTTAACTGAAACTTTATCGCCTAGTTTACCTAGGTTTTTAATGCGTTGTAATAAGATAATATCCACAGCTCAACCTCACTTATGATTGTCAGTGTAAGGGATCAAAGACAAGTAGCGAGCTTGTTTGATAGCTAACGCTAATTGACGTTGGTAACGAGCTTTAGTACCTGTAATACGGCTAGGAACAATCTTGCCGTTTTCAGTGATGTACTGTTTTAAAGTGTCGATATCTTTGTAGTCGATGTACGTAACGTTCTCAGCTGTAAAGCGGCAGAACTTGCGACGACGGTAAAAACGTGCCATGTTATGTTCTCCTTAAGCTTCAGCAGAGTCTTGAGCGTGTTGTGCTTCTTCACGTTGAGCTTTACGCGCACGTTTTTCTTCAGCACTCTTCGCCAATAGTGACTCTTCAGTGATAGCGTTTTCACGACGGATGATAAGGCTACGAATGATTGCGTCGTTATAACGGAACAATTCTTCAAGCTCATCAAGAGTAGTTTGACCACACTCAACATTCATAAGAATGTAGTGAGCTTTGTGGATCTTGTTGATTGGGTAAGCCAATTGACGACGGCCCCAGTCTTCAAGACGGTGAATTTGACCTTCAGCTTCTTTGATGTGAGTTAGGTAGCGTTCTACCATACCAACTACTTGATCGCTTTGATCAGGGTGTACTAAAAGTACGATTTCGTAATGACGCATTGTCAGCTCCTTACGGTTTGGACAGCCCCAATTTAAGTAAATTGAAGCAAGGAGTCACAACCAAAGTTGTGTCGCAGTGTTTGCGAAGGGGGAATTGTAGTGATCTTTAGGGATAATTTCAACCAAATAAGACATTTTTGCGAAATTATCTCTATAACCAGATCGATCATCAGAACCTGACTTTGGCTTTAAGCAAATTTGGACTGATTAAATTCAGCACATGTATTAAGAAGATCAAGCTGGACTTATCAGGTTAAAAATCTAGAAAACTGAATAATCGGAGTCTGGAGCCAGAAAGATTGAGTTTTTTAAGCGATCAGGATGAGCAAGGTTTAGCTTTATAAAGCCGAATTTTTGATTCTGCTCTACAGATACTTGGAATGGGAAGTTAGGAAAAATCAAAATAAAAAAAGATAGAGACTAACTCTATCTTTTTAAAAAAACACAATCTGTGTAGATGGCGCAGTTGAGGTAAAGCTAAAGATAATACTAATGACAGTAATCAGGATCACCGAGAACAAGAAATATTTCTTTGCCCAAAGTTGATCATTTTCAGCTTTAAATCCAATGACACCGATATACAACCAGTAAATGCACAGTAAGTTTAAAATCACTGCATAGAACCAGTTGGCATAACCAAAGACAAATAACGCATTCATGGTCAGTGTGAATAACACCACATAAACCAGTGATTCAATCTTGGTGCGATGAATCGAACGCGCCACAGGCAAAATCGGAATACCTGCATTTTTGTAATCATCAAAGCGGTAAATCGCAATCGCCCATGAGTGAGGCATTTGCCATAGCGCATAACCTAAAAAGATCAGTAACGCACCGAGGTCAAATTGATTGGCCACTGCGGTATAACCAATGACAGGCGGAGCTGCACCAGAAATACTGCCTACAACAGTTTGATGAATTGTGGTTCGTTTTGTCCATAGGCTGTAGAAACCAACATATACGACAAAACCAATCACCGCGAATAAGAAAGCGTACGCATTTACCCAGAACCATAAAAGACTAAAACCAACGATGCCTAATACCAGGGCAAAGGCCAAGGCAACAGGTTCGGAAATGGTTTTGGTGACCAGAGCACGGTTTTGAGTGCGCTGCATTTTTTGGTCGATGTCCTGGTCAATCACGTTGTTGACCACACATCCTGATGCTACGACAAGCGTAGTACCGAGAAGGGTAATAAGCAGGAGAAGGAAATCTACAGAACCTTGAGTGGCTACGAAGTAGCCACCCAAAGTGGTAACAAAGTTACCGAAGAGAATTCCTGGCTTAGTCAGGAATAAATACTTTTTCAGCATGACGACCAGTTTAGATCATCATGTTGTAGTGTAGGTAATTCATGATCCATACAGAACCCACTAAAAGAATAGCGATAGTTAAGATGGTATACACGAATGCAATCACGTTCCAGCGTTGCTCTGAAGAAGAGTTCATATGCAGGAAGTAAATTAACTGCACAAGAATCTGAGCAACCGCAGTAATCGCGATGACAGTAATCAAAATACCACGGCCAAAACCGCCTGCCATCACCATACCGAATGGAATTACGGTAAGGATGACAGAAAGGATGAAGCCGACGGTATATTGCTTAACGTTACCGTGTGATTCGCCAGCAGCGTTATGATCGTGACTCATTACAGAACTCCCATCAAGTAAACTACGCTGAATACACAGATCCAAACGATGTCAAGGAAGTGCCAGAACAAGCTTAGGCAAGCTAGACGACGCGTGTTTGCAAGAGTCAAACCATATTTCTTGATTTGAACCATAAGCACGATCATCCAGACCAGACCAGAAGTTACGTGAATACCGTGCGTACCTACCAAAGTAAAGAACGCAGATAAGAACGCACTTGTGCTTGGACCGTGACCAGCATGAACTAAGTGATTGAACTCATATAGTTCCATGCCGATGAAGATAGCACCGAATACCCAAGTAATCGCTAACCAAGTCAGTACTTTTGCAACGTCTTTTTTGTATGCAGCAAGAACTGCAAAACCAAAGGTTACAGAAGAGATCAAGAGGGCGAAGGTTTCAGTAAGAACGAAACCTAAAGAGTCGCCAAACAGGTCTCTCGCACTTGGAGTACCCACAGGAATGTGGCTACTCAAAACAGCGAACGCAATGAAGAGTGTACCGAACAGGACAAGGTCACTCATCAAGTAAGTCCAGAAACCAAAGACGGTGATGTCAGTATCATCGTGATGATGATGCTCATCGTGTCCGTGGTTATCGTGATGAAGTACTTCAGCCATTGTCTTAGTCCTTCTTCAAGTGTTTTTCAAGAATCGCATAGCGTTCGTTTTCAATACGCTCAACTTCAGCAGCTGGAACATAGTAATCCACTTTCTTGGTGAAAGAAGACACGATGAAGCTAATGATAGAAGCAATGAACGTAACAACTACTAACCACCAGATGTGCCAGATTAAACCGAAGCCCATAACAGTGATGAACATCGCGATAACGAAACCGGCAGCACGATTAGTTGGCATATGAACATCTTCGTACTTCGTTGGTTTTGCATACGCAACACCATTTTCTTTCTCGATCCAGAAAGTATCAATACCATTGATCTTTGGAAGATGAGCAAAGTTATAGAACGGAGCAGGAGAAGATGTCGCCCATTCAAGGGTACGACCATCCCATGGATCGCCAGTCAAATCCAGACGTTGGTCACGTTGTAAGAAACCAACCACGATTTGCAGAATGAAACATACGATACCAAGCGCAATCAGAACTGCACCGAACATCGCGATATTTACATACGGGTCCCATTCTGGGTTGTCAAATGTATTCAAACGACGTGTCATACCCATGAAACCAAGGATATAAAGTGGCATGAACGCAAAGTAGAAACCGAAGAACCAGAACCAGAACGCTGCTTTACCCCAAGTCTCATTCAGTCTCCAACCGAACATTTTCGGCCAGTAGAAGATGATACCTGCGAACATCGCAAATACTACACCACCAATAATTACGTTATGGAAGTGAGCAATCAGGAATAAAGAGTTATGTACCAGGAAGTCCGCTGGTGGAACCGCCATCAATACACCTGTTAAACCACCGATACCGAAAGTTACCAGGAAGCCTAGTGTCCATAGCATTGGAGTAGTGTAAACAATACGACCCTTGTACATGGTGAATAACCAAGAGAAGATTTTCACACCTGTAGGAATCGCAATAATCATGGTCATGATACCGAAGAACGCGTTAACGTTGGCACCTGCACCCATGGTAAAGAAGTGGTGAACCCATACAACGAATGACAATACTGTGATTGCTACTGTTGCATACACCATTGATTTGTAACCGAACAATGCTTTGCGCGAGAAAGTCGCAACAACTTCAGAGTAAATACCAAATGCTGGTAATACCAAGATATATACTTCCGGGTGACCCCAAGTCCAAATCAAGTTCACGTACAACATCGGGCTACCACCCAAGTCGTTAGTAAAGAAGTGGAAACCGAAGTAACGGTCAAGCGTTAACATTGCAATTGTTGCAGTCAACACTGGGAAAGCCGCAATAATCAATACTGCTGTACATAAAGATGTCCAGGTAAAGATTGGCATTTCCATAAGTTTCATGCCAGGCGCACGCATTTTGATGATGGTAACGAAGAAGTTAACACCCGTTAATAGCGTACCCAGACCTGAAATTTGCAGTGCCCAGATATAGTAGTCCATACCTACGCCTGGAGAGTATTCAATGCCAGACAGTGGAGGGTATGCCATCCAGCCTGTTGCAGCGAACTCACCTAACGCGAGTGACACCATCATTAGACCCGCAGCACCGGCGAATAACCAGAAGCTGAGTGAGTTTAATAATGGAAATGCAACGTCACGTGCACCGATTTGAAGCGGTACAGAGATGTTCATCAAACCAACAACAAGACCCATTGCCACGAAGAAGATCATGATCACGCCATGCGCGGTAAAGATCTGATCGTAATGCTCAGGGTGTAAATAACCTTCGCCGCCACCTTTTGCAAGGAACTGCTGAAGACGCATCATGATCGCATCGGCGAAACCACGCACCAGCATGATGATCGATACGAACAGGTACATGATACCAATTTTTTTATGGTCTACAGATGTGAACCATTCGTTCCACAGGTAGCCCCATTTTTTGAAGTAGGTAATACCCGCAACAACTGCGATACCACCCAAGATCATCATTGCAACAGTTGCCAATACGATTGGATCGTAAGGAATTGCATCCGGACCTAACTTACCTAAGAAGCTCATGTCTTATTCTCCTTGAGAAGCAGTCGCATGTTCACCAGCTACATGAGCTTCAGAAGCAGACGCTTCATGAGCAACAGCATCAGTCGCTGCAGCTTCTACAGGAGCTGAATGGTCAGCACCGTGGTAGTTACTCATATACTTGTGAATCACAGATTCAAACAAACCTTGCTCTACAGAAGAGTAGTAAGTCACAGGATGTGGCTTAGTAGGGTAAGGCTTCATTGCTTCAGCAGCAGCCTTCTCTTCAGGAGTCTTAGCTCTTGCAATAATCGCTTCGATCTGGTGAACACCGCGGTTACCGTCACGTAAGCTTGCAAATTCAGCTTGGTCTAGAACAGTTTTTTGTACTGCATTAGGGTTAACTGAAGTACCGTTTCCTGCCTGAACAGCAGAAATCCATTCAGCAAATTGAGCATCAGTCACAGAATGTGCACGGAAGCGCATTTGTGAGAAGCCGTAACCTGAATAGTTTGAAGAGAAACCACGGTAGCCTTCAGCTGGGCTAGTTTCATCAGCTAATAGATTGAGGTGAGTTTGCATACCTGCCATTGCATAAATCTGACCACTTAACGCCGGGATGAAGAACGAGTTCATCGTGAAGTTAGAGGTTAAACGAAGGCTTACCGGAGTTTTCTCTGGGAAACGCAATTCGTTAACAGTTGCAATGCCTTGCTCAGGATAGATGAAGATCCATTTAAATTGCTCAGCAATAACTTGAACAGTTAATGGCGCTTTATCTGCTTCAATTGGACGGTATGGGTCATACTTGTGGGAGCCCCACCAAGTTAACCAAGCTAAAATACCAATAATAATGACAGGGATACCCCATACTACAATTTCAATCGCAGTAGAGTGTGTCCATGTAGGTTTATAGTCTGCGTCTTTATTCGATGCACGATATTTCCAACCGAACCATAATGCCATGATGATTGATGGAATAACCACCAAAAGCATTAAGTAAATCGCAGTCATCATCAGGTTACTTTGACCTGCTGCAACTGGACCTTTAGAGTTCAGAAGTACCATATCACCACCACACCCAGTCAAGAGTGCAGTCATCGCAGATAAAGACAATACAGCTAAAATCGTTTGTCTCATTTTACAACCTCGGTGAAGAGTCCCATTCCCTAATTTAATATGGGATAGCGATTAAAGTGCACATGACAAAAAAGGCTGAATTTTACAAAACATCCTATTAATCACAATACACCGCTACGTTGTAGGGCATTATGCCTGAGATTCACGAACTAAGCTATATCTAGGGCGCTTTAAATGCCTGTAATAAAAACCGATTTTGCTGGTCTGGATTGGGGAGGATTTATGGGAATTTTATTTCAATTTCAAAGTACTGTAATCAAAATGGGATGATATTCATCCCATTTTGTGTATTCCTGCGCTATTGTTTCACAACTTGCGTTTTTGCGAGTTTATCGTGCAAGGTTTGACGTTTTTTGCCCAATCCGAAGGCCCAGTCAATAATTAAACTCAGTGGCATAAATACAATATTTAAAAATATGAAAAATACGCTACGAATGGTAAAGGCACGCAACAGGCTGGTCTTTTCACCTGATTCTGCATCTACAATTTTGATTTTTGTGAGCTTTTTACCAATACTTTGGCCTGATTTTGCAATCAGAAAGGCTTGAATGGCCAGCATGATAATCAAATAGACCGCTGTGGCAAGCCACGCCTGCTGAGAAAACATCTCAAACATTTGAGTCTGTAATTGCTGAGCCAGTGCAGGATCTGCATCGCTACTCAGCACGACATTCATGAACTCTTCATTCAGTTGTGCAAACCGCGTTTCCTGTTCAGGGGTAAAAAATGCAGTCAAAATGAAGGTTGCTGGTAACCACAGTAACACATCTACAATTTTGGCCAAGATACGGCTTGGAATACTGGCGAGTTCATTTTTTTGAGTCGCTGTTTGAGTATGAGGCTGTGAGTAGGCCGAAGTCGTTGGCTGGCTGTTCTGGAATATCGGTGTTTCAGGTGTGACTGCCGGAGCGACATAACCTTCAGGTTGATATACCGATTTTCCTTGGGTAAGTTCACCTAAGGCTTTCCATTCTGTCATGCCTTGATGCCATGCCAGGTCAGTCAGCATGACTTGTTGATTCGCCAGCATCTGATTCAATTGCTCGAGCGTATATGGACCAGCTTGTTGATTGTTTCGTGCCAAGTAAATCTGCATATAGACTGAATCTCAATATATAAATGTGAACTGATAATAGCTTTGAACAAGATTGTATTGAATTCTGTTTTGAAAACAAACATCCTCTCATCGTAAGATATAGATTAATTAAGGATTTTCAATCATATTTCTTATTAAAAATGCGCCCATACAAAATCGCAAGGATCACCATTCTTAAAAATATCTTCCCGAACATCCAATGCTTATTCATTATTATTGCCATTTTGATATGACTTTACTGTTGGTATTTGTTTGTCATTACAGTTTTCATGTATTGATAAGCTTTGATTTTATTATATTTGTAAATTCAATCGTTTAGCTTTCGATTCGGTCTTTTTTATCAATCTTGAAACAATAAATCACAATATCTGTCTCATAAAAAAGACCCTATTAAAGGGTCTTTTTTATTCACAATTGCTTATGCTTTTTGCACTTTTTCTTCAGCCAAGAAGAACCAAGTTTCAAGTACCGAGTCTGGGTTTAAAGACACAGAGTCGATACCTTGTTCCATTAACCATTGTGCAAGATCTGGGTGATCGGAAGGACCTTGACCACAAATACCGACATATTTGCCAGCTTTACGACATGCTTGAATTGCAAGAGAAAGCAACGCCTTAACTGCAGGGTCGCGCTCATCAAATAGGTGAGAGACAATACCAGAGTCACGGTCAAGACCAAGTGTTAATTGTGTCAAGTCGTTTGAACCAATAGAGAAACCATCGAAATGTTCAAGGAACTGATCTGCCAATAAAGCATTGGTTGGAAGTTCACACATCATGATCACTTTAAGGCCATTTTCACCGCGCTTAAGACCATTTAATGTAAGAAGTTCAATCACACGTTTCGCTTCAGCAACAGTACGAACAAATGGAATCATGATCTGGATATTGGTTAAACCCATTTCATCACGTGCCTTTTTCAATGCACGACATTCAAGTTCGAAGCAATCACGGAAGTTGTCAGAAACGTAGCGACTTGCACCACGGAAACCTAGCATCGGGTTTTCTTCTTCTGGCTCGTATAACTTACCACCGATCAAGTTTGCATATTCGTTAGACTTAAAGTCTGACATGCGAACAATGACTGGCTTGTCTGCAAATGCAGCAGCAAGTGTCGAGATACCTTCAACCAGTTTCTCTACATAGAATTCGATTGGAGATGCATAACCTGCAGTACGCGCCATGACTGCTGCACGTGTTTCACGTGGAAGGCTGTCAATATTGATCAATGCTTTCGGGTGAACACCAATCATACGGTTAATAATGAATTCAAGACGCGCCAGACCAATACCTGCGTTTGGAATTTGAGCAAAATCAAATGCGCGATCCGGGTTACCCACGTTCATCATGACTTTAAATGGAAGAGCAGGCATAGACTCAATTGAATTCTTTTGAATTTCAAAATCTAGTGCGCCTTCATAGATAAAGCCAGTATCACCTTCAGCACAAGACACAGTCACTTCCTGACCGTCTACAAGGACTTCAGTTGCATTACCACAACCAACGATTGCAGGCACACCAAGCTCACGTGCAATAATTGCTGCGTGACAAGTACGACCACCACGGTTTGTTACAATCGCAGCTGCACGTTTCATCACTGGTTCCCAATCCGGGTCAGTCATGTCAGATACAAGAACATCACCGTCTTGTACTTTGTCCATTTCTTTAATCGACGTTACGATGCGGACTTTACCAGAACCAATGCGTTGACCGATTGAACGGCCTTCACAGATCACAGTACCGCGTTGTTTCAACAGGTAGCGTTCCATGGTGCCGACATTTTCACGGCTTTTTACAGTTTCAGGACGCGCCTGAACGATGTAAATCTTGCCATCATCGCCATCTTTTGCCCACTCGATGTCCATTGGTGCACCATAGTGGTTTTCAATGATCAGCGCTTGTTTAGCAAGTTCTTGTAATTCTTGGTCGTTTAAAGCGAACTGTTGGCGTTCAGCTTTTTCAACATCCACGACAACGACAGATTTACCTGCAGATGCTTCTTCACCATAAATCATTTTCTGGTGCTTAGAACCCAGGTTGCGACGAAGGATCGCGTGTCGGCCTGCATTTAAAAGCGGTTTAGAAATATAGAATTCGTCCGGGTTAACTGCACCTTGAACGACCATTTCACCCAAACCATAAGATGCAGTAATGAATACTGCATCACGGAAGCCTGATTCAGTATCTAGCGTAAACATCACACCTGCAGCGCCAGTTTCTGAACGAACCATGCGTTGTACACCAGCAGACAGGGCAACTACATCATGGGCAAAGTTTTGGTGTACACGGTATGAGATTGCGCGGTCGTTGTACAAAGATGCAAATACTTCTTTGATCGCGATCAGAACGTTATCGATACCACGAATGTTCAGGAAAGTTTCTTGCTGGCCGGCAAAAGAAGCATCCGGCAAATCTTCTGCAGTTGCAGAAGAACGAACGGCAACCGCGATGTCAGGGTTGCCGTTAGAAAGTTCTGCAAATGCTGTACGAACTTCTTGTTCTAATGCAGGCGTAAGTGGAGTATCCACAATCCATTGACGAATTTTTGCGCCAGTTTCAGCAAGTGCATTTACATCATCAACATTGAGTGCAGCAAGCTCTGCATTGATTTTAGCGTTTAGGCCACTTTGCTCGAGAAATTCACGGTAGGCATCGGCAGTCGTTGCGAAACCACCTGGCACAGATACACCAGCATTTGATAAGTGGCTGATCATTTCGCCTAGTGATGAGTTTTTCCCACCGACCAGCTCAACGTCGTGCTTCCCTAATTTTTCCAGACCAATTACGCGCGCTTCCAAAGTTGTTACTCCACTTTTGCAGTATTAATCACTATCTCGGCATGAGAGTATAGCAAATCATCTAGGTTTTTGATTTTACTAAGCGACAGTCATGTAAGATCGGTTTACTATAAAGATTATATAGCACTAAGACAAATGTTGGAGGAGAATTTTAATGTCGGAAGGTAAACAAATTCAGCGTAGTGTTTTCTTTATTTCAGATGGTACCGCCATCACCGCTGAAACCCTTGGACACTCGCTGTTAGCGCAGTTTCCGCATGTGAAATTTGACATTCATATTATCCCTTACATTAGTTCCGAAGAAGCGGCTACAAATGTGGTGGCAGAGATCAATGCAAGAGCTCAAATCGACGGTGAAAAACCGCTGGTATTTGATACCCTAGTTGATCCCTATGTGCGCGACATTATTAATACTGCAAATGCAGTAAATCTCGATGTATTTGAAGGGCTTATTAGCAAATTGGCTGATGAATTAGGCACGATTCCTACAACTTTAGTCGGGCAGACCCACGCGGTGACCGACTCTGAATCTTATAAGGCCCGTATTGATGCTGTTCATTTTGCTTTAGATAACGACGACGGCGCACGTACCCGTCATTATGATAAAGCTGACCTGATCCTGATTGGTGTATCACGTTCAGGTAAAACCCCGACCTCTATTTATCTGTCTTTGCAGTTCGGTATTCGCGTGGCGAACTATCCACTGACTGAAGAAGATTTGGATGATAACCGACTGCCAGCCGTGCTGCGACCGCATAAAAACAAGCTGTTTGGCCTGATGATTGATGCGGAACGCCTTGTGGCCATTCGTTCTGAGCGTAAGGCCAATAGCCGTTATGCCAGCTTTAGTCAGTGTCAGATGGAGTTGCGTGCGATTGAAGGAATTTATATTTCGGAAGGCATCAAGTACCTGAATGTGTCTGAAATGTCGATTGAAGAAATCTCAACACGTGTGTTGCAAATGACCGGTTTAAAACGTCGAATCGGTTAAGAAACCAGCCAGAGCCAAACTGCGGTTTGGCTTTGATTTATAGCTAAAAATTACAAGTAAGCATTGATTAATCGAAATAATGTATGAATTTTATAATTCTAAGAAAATACCAACTATCATATTCTGAAATATAAGAGAGTCTTCTTTGCTCATTTTGTTGAATAAATCATCATGTCGGTTCTTGATACGTAAATAAAAATCTCATTATCAGCTTACCAATTTTTCATTTTTACTCGCCAGCGTGAGTTATTTTTCTGCTAAATAAGTATGAATAATGATATCGACCGGATGCTGTTCACCATTAATACAATGAATTGTATTTGCCGAAATTTTCAGAATCGGCCAGGTAATCAGGTGGCAATTTTCACGTTGTAGGGCAGCATAATAATGATCTGATTTCAGATAAATTTTACGGGAAGATGCAAGATTTGGCATTAATTGGCGTCTTAGCCACAAATTCTGCACCTGATTTTCTAAAAACCGCAGAGAAAGCAAGCTTTTAATCCGGTTATTAAATAAGCGACGATTTTTACCAATCAGTGGATGATTAATAATCCGTTGCAGAATTCGATCGGAACCGGGCAGTACAAAAGCAGGATTAATCTGGAAAACTTTTACCGAACGGGCATGTTGACTGATTTTATCCAGCTGGCTCACGGTAAACTGATCCGTGCCAATAATCGCAATATCTTTATCTGCATAATCCAATTCTAACAGTTCGGAAGAGGGCACTTTAATTCCATTAAACTGCTGAAAATGTTCGGGGCGATTTTCAAAAATACCAGCGTGTGGATCCTGCTTGGTAGACATTAGAATTCCTTGAATTTATTTAATAATTAATTTTCTTTGTATGAGATATAAACAAAAACTCAAGCCAGGGTAAAGTGAAAAATTTAACTTAGACAGTCATCTATTTGACCAAAATATAAAATCTGATTTTGTTGAGGCTGAATGGGTTTACAGGCGATCCAAAAAGAATGAATTTTAACTTGCTGAGATGGATGAAAGAAATGAAGTGTTCGTTCAAAGAAGAGGCTGTTTAATGGAGGAGGTCGATAGAAATGATTTTACTGGGATGTTTCTTTTAGTCATTTATCTTTAAAGGTGAAAAAACATCTACCCATTGCTGAGAATAGGTAGATGCAGCTTTCATTTACAGACCGTTTTTAATTTGCATCAACAGCTCAAAGTTGTGCAGGCGCTTGTCAGTGTCATAGATGTCACAAGTAAAGATAAACTCATCCACATCATATTTGGCTAAAAGCGATTCTAGCCCAGCTTTAACGGTTTCTTTGGAACCGACCTGAGCCATGGCAAAGAAATTATCGACTGACATTTTTTCCGGCGGCGACCACAGACCTTCCATGGAGTCAATTGGTGCTTTAAGTTTCAGGCTTTGCCCACGAATCAGTGATAAAACCCGCTGATAGGCACTAGTCGCTAGATATTCTGCTTCTTCATTGGTATCTGCGACACAGATCGGTACGCCCATGGAAACATAGGGACGATCGAGATATTCAGACGGTTCGAAATTGTCACGATACAGCTGAATGGCCTGACCCAGCATACGCGGGGCAAAATGCGAAGCAAAGGAATAAGGTAGACCAAGTTTTGCCGCCAGTTGTGCACTAAACAGGCTGGAACCTAAAAGCCATACGGGTACATGCGTGCTTTGACCTGGCGTTGCTACAATACGCTGTCCTGGAATTGGATCTTTAAAATATTGCAGAATTTCCAGAACATCCTGCGGGAATTGGTCTTCGGTTTCCTGACGGCCACGACGCAGGGCACGCATGGTCATTTGGTCGGTACCGGGAGCACGGCCCAGACCCAGTTCAATCCGGTCCGGATAGAGCGTTGCCAAGGTGCCGAACTGTTCTGCCACTACTAGGGGAGCATGATTCGGCAGCATGATTCCGCCAGAGCCTAAAGTTAAGGTTTTGGTATTCGCCAGTAAATAGCCTAAGAGAACTGCGGTTGCTGAACTGGCAATGCCATCCATATTATGATGTTCTGCCAGCCACATCCGGCGATAACCCAATTTTTCTGCTGTTTGGGCAAGTTCCAGCGCATGGTTCAGCGCGAATTGAATGCTCTTGTCGTCACGAACAGGAACCAGTTCGAGTATAGAGAACTGGGTATCGTTAAGCGTACGCATAGTATTACTCTTAAATAGACATCTCTAAAAGCATACGACTTTAGAAGGCGTTTGTATATCGAAAAAAATCGATATAAGTGTAAACCAAAAGATAAAGATAAAAAATAAAGGCAAAAAAATAAGCATCCGAAGATGCTTATAAAGGAGGAAAGAATAAGGGGAGAGAATCTTAACGACGACGGTTGTTATAGCGATAATCGTTATAACGGTAGTTACGAGAAGAGTTATAGCGACGTTCGCTGCGGTCATCATAACGACGGTCTTCGCTGACTTTCTTACCTAAAGCTGAGCCACCTGCTGAACCCAGTGCCGCACCGATATAACCACCGTTGGTGCCTGCCATGTTTCGGCCAACTGCATAACCTGCACCGCCACCTAAAGCACCACCGATAATCGCACCATTACGGTCACGTTTATTTGCTGCTACTGCGGCACCCGCACCACCACCAATCGCTGAACCGATTGTTGCACCAGTAGTACCGCCCATTTTATTGCCTACTGCGGCACCAACGACACCACCCAAAGCAGAAGCTAAAGCTGTATTGGTTGTATTGCCTGCATTGGCAGCTGTCATACCCATGGCTGAGGTTGCTACGACAGCGATCATTAGAGATTTATAGTTCATGAGGACACCTTTTATATATCTAGCTATATTTTGTTGATGAGATAAATTTAATCTAGCAAGCGCCAAACAGCATGGAGGCAATGTTGGCGAATTGTGATTTTTATCTCCTTAATTGATTCATGATGTGGACAGGATAATTCCATGTATTACTTGAAATTTCATGTTATGAAACAGTAATAAAAAAAAGCACCAAAAGGTGCTTTTCATGTTAAATGTAGTGTCTGGTCTAAACTGCCTGAGCGCAAATTAACGGTGACGTTTTTTCCAGTGTTTAGAGCGTTTTTCCACTGCTTTATCTTTGGCAATCTTGTTACCCAGTGCCGCACCACCGGCAGCACCTAAGGCTGAACCGATATAACCACCGTTAGTACCGCCCATATTTTTACCTACGGTATAACCGGCACCGCCACCTAGGGCACCACCAATGGCAGATTCAGTACGGTTTTTCTTGCTGCTTGCAACTGCTGCACCGCCAGCACCACCTAAAGCAGCACCAATGGTTGCGCCGGTGTTACCGCCCATGTTTTTACCTAATGCTGTACCTGCAACACTACCTAAAGCACTTGCTGCTGCAACACGCGCTGTACTGTCGGCATGTGCGTTTACGGTCATCATTGAACCAGCAGCTAAAACTGTACTCATTAAAAGTGCGTTGAGTTTCATGTCATCACTCCGTGTCCATCAACAGGACTGTAATTATTTCGATGCGGAAAATGTAACAAATCATGCCCAAAACAATATGAAGATGTTTCTTCATAATTCCCTGCTTTATTTGGCGAATTGTAAAATCGGCAAGAAATAAGAATAAGATCGACTATAAAAAAGGCAATTCCACTGTTTTTAATCATATTTGTTAACAAATGCTGTAGAGCACGAATGATAGCAACGCGGACTTACTCAATAATGATGTTCATTAGAAGCCAGAGTCGTTAAACTAGGCGCAATTTTTTGATTTCGCTGTGCTAAATCGGTTTTTAGTCCCAGCCTATGTTTGAGATTTTTTAGAAAATGAAAGAATCGTTACGTTTACGATTAGACCAACTCTCTGACCGCCATGAAGAATTGACCGCATTACTGGCTGATGTAGAAGTCATTTCTGATAATAAGCGCTTCCGTCAATTGTCACGTGAGCATAATGACTTAACAGAAATTACCAATGTCTGGACCAAGTATAGACAGGCTGAAGAAGACATCGAAACGGCTCAGGCCATGCTGTCAGATCCGGACTTTAAGGAAATGGCACAGGAAGAAATTAAAGAGAATAAAGCTTTAATTGAATCGCTTGAAGCAGACTTGAACATCTTGATGATTCCGAAAGATCCGAATGATGCCAACTCGGCTTATCTGGAGATTCGTGCGGGAACCGGTGGCGATGAAGCAGCGATTTTCTCTGGCGATTTATTCCGTATGTATAGTAAATATGCGGAAAACCAAGGCTGGCGTATTGAAATCCTTTCTGAAAATGAAGGCGAACATGGCGGCTATAAAGAAGTCATCTGCCTGATTAATGGTGACGGTGTTTACGGTCGTCTAAAATTTGAAAGTGGTGCGCATCGTGTACAGCGTGTACCGGCGACCGAATCACAAGGCCGAGTGCATACTTCTGCTTGTACCGTTGCGATTCTTCCTGAAATTGATGTTGATACCTCGGTCGAAATCAATTCATCCGATTTGCGGATTGATACGTATCGTGCTTCAGGTGCAGGCGGTCAGCACGTTAACAAAACCGATTCTGCAGTACGTATTACCCACATTCCAACTGGCACAGTGGTGGAATGTCAGGAAGAGCGTTCACAGCATAAGAACAAGGCCAAAGCGATGGCACTGCTGGTATCACGTTTGGAAAATGCCAAACGTGCAGCAGCAGATGCAGCAACCTCGGAAATGCGTCGTGACCTGGTGGGATCGGGTGATCGTTCAGAACGTATCCGTACTTATAACTATCCGCAAGGTCGTATGACCGATCACCGCATTAACCTGACTTTATACAAGCTGGATGCCGTGATGGAAGGTGATTTGACTGAATTGCTGGATAGCCTGCATCGCGAATATCAGGCGGATCAGTTAGCCATGCTTGCACAGCAGAATGGTGGATAATGAATATTTTACAAGCCCTGGCTTTGCGCGGCGAAGCTGAAAGTTACGAACGTCAGGAAAATGCCTGGTTACTGGAACACATCACCAAGATTGATTCATTTGATCTGCTGATGAAAAAGGATCAGGAATTAACCTCTGAGCAGGAACAAGCTTATAAAGACGGGTTGGCGCGTATTGCTGCTGGCGAGCCTTTGGCTTATGTCACTGGTTCACAGCCATTCTGGACTTTGGACCTCAAAGTGACCAAAGATACCTTGGTGCCACGTCCGGATACTGAAGTACTGGTTGAGACTGTGTTGAAATTGGATCTGCCTGATGATGCCCGTGTGGTGGATTTGGGTACAGGTACTGGTGCGATTGCTTTATCGCTGGCATCTGAGCGTTCCAACTGGACAGTAACGGCTTCCGATATCTACGAGCCTACGCTGGAAGTAGCGAAATATAATGCGGAACAACATGATATTGAGAATGTAGAATTTGTTCTGGGTTCATGGTTGAAGCCATTTGGCCGTGAATTCTTTGACGCGATTGTATCGAATCCACCTTATATCGACGCTGATGATGTGCATATGCAGAATCTGGCGACTGAACCGGAACGTGCGCTGGTGGCAGATAAAAAGGGGCTGGCCGATATTGAAATGATTATTCTGCAAGCCAAGAAGCATTTGACCGTGAATGGTTGGGTGGTGCTTGAGCATGGTTATAATCAGGCAGACGCCGTACAACATCTATTTAAACAGGCGGGTTATAAGCAAGTCCGCACGGTTAAAGATTATGGCGGGAATGATCGCGTAACTTTGGGTCAATGGCCACATTAATCTGTCATCTATCTTTATAAAAAAGCGACCGATGTGGTCGCTTTTTTATTGGATTTTTTCTTTATAAATTCCTGACTGCATCTGAAACCTTAAGTATTTTGAATGACATGACGCCAACGCAGTATAACTAAAAACAAAAAAGCGATGCCAGAGCACCGCTTTCGAGGAATTTTTAAAAAGAATTACATCGGATAATCCTGTAGACAGTCATAGACTTCTACCTGATCTAGGCTACCTGTTTCCATTGCCAGACAAAGTGCCACAACTTTCAAAGTGTCTGCCAGAGATTTTTCATCTTTCAAGGCAATACCTTGTTGTAATTCATTGATACGCTCTGCCGGAATTTCAAGGGCCTGAGCCGCTTCCACAGCGTCCACCTGGTTAAAGAAGTGCAGAATTGCATCTTTCAGTTCTGCATCCGATGCATTTAAAATCCCTTGATTCAACTGTTCTGTGATGAGATCAGTCGAAGAAAATAAAGCTTTAGAGAAGTTTTGGACAAGATTTTGCCCAAGCACATCAGTCATCTTTAACATGGAGATACCTTCAACTAGAAAGGAAAGTGGAGAGTACAGCCAATAGCAAAAGTGCTATAAATTGAATGAAAAATAATCTATTCTCGGATAAATTGCAAAGCTTTCCGGGTGACTGTGTAGTCCTGCTAATATATGTTTTAGGGCTTGAAATATATAATCATAATAAAAATAAATGCTTGGAATCTAAGTATTTTTCGGTAATATCTTTGAAGTCTAAGTTTATATAAATTATCTAATGTTATTTTGTCGATATGCGCCTGGACTGACGCCAGTCCACTTTTTGAATGCACGATGAAATGCACTGGATTCCTGAAAGTTAAGTTGATCACTAATTTCTTGTAAACTTTGTTCAGTACGGGTCAGTAATTCAATGGCGGTATCGCGGCGTATCTCATTTTTTAGTTGCTGATAACTGACTCCTTCGCTTTTTAAACGCCGTTGCATGGTGGCTTCAGACATATTCATTTTTAAGGCTAGTTCATTCAGTTCCAGCCATTCTGCCGGTGAAACCTGCAGCAATTGTCGGCGAATCTGGGTGCTCAAGGCATAGGGGTTTTTAAAACGCACCAATAAATTTTGTGGAGTTTGTTGAATAAACTGATACCAGGACTGAGCATCCTGTTTAATTGGCAGTTGCAGATAGCTTGCATCAAATTGCACATAGTTTTCGCTGGCCTGATATTCAATCTGTTCACAAAAACGGACTTTGTAATCAAAATCATCTAGGGGTGCTGCGCATTTCAATTGAATCTGATTAAGCAAAATCCGTTGTCCACTTAACCAGCAGATCAGGGTATGAATCAGCATCAGATAAGTCGCATAACTAAACATGCGTTTGGTTGCTTTTAAATCATAAATCACGATATAGGCATAGTGTTCCTCAACCATGAGCGTACTTTGCAGATCGTCCAAAACCAGGTTGAGAAATTGCAGAATGTGTTGCAGCGCTTTTTCCAGTGTATCTGCCTGCATGACCATTTTCGAAAGCAATTTAAAACTGCCACGACGCATGGCATGGCTGTCCATGCCAAAAAATTCGTCATTCATGCTGTCTGCAAGCACAGTCCATAATTGGGCGAATTGGCTAACGGATACACGTGCCTTGGGAGCATTCAATACTTCTGCTGGGATATTGGCTTTTTTCAGAATGGCAGGGATATCAAATTGCAGCCGTTTGGAATCCAGCAATGCTTCGTTCACCAGGTCAATCGAGATGGTGCCTTTGCTATATTCCAGTGCAGGCTTATGCATATTCAGTCTGACATCCTTGTTTTCATTGTCCAAATACATCATGCAAGATGCAATATTTGGAAATTGTACAGAATAAAAACTCTGTTTACTCTGCATATTAAGTCGTATCTGAAATAGAAAAATCGCTAGGAAATAAACATGAACATTCAGGGAAAAGTTATTGTGATCACCGGTGGTGCCTCAGGTTTGGGTGCAGCCACAGCGACTCATCTGGTTGAACACGGTGCCAAAGTGATTCTGGTCGATATGAATCAGGAGCAGGGTGAAGTACTACAGCAGCAACTGGGTGCACAGTCTGAGTTTGTACAGCTCGATGTGACCGATGAACAAGCCATTGAAAGTTTCTTCGCTCATGTTGAAAGCACGTATGGTCAACTGAATGGCTTGATCAACTGTGCCGGGATTGCACCGTCTGCCAAAGTATTGGGTCGTAACGGCATCCATGAATTAGCCATGTTTCAAAAAGTGCTCAATATTAATGTAAATGGTACTTTTAATATGTTGCGTCATGCGGCGGCTTTAATTGCAAAATATGAGTTGCAATCGGGTGAAGAAGAACGTGGCGTGATTGTAAATACTGCTTCAGTTGCCGCTTATGACGGTCAAATTGGTCAGACTGCCTATGCGGCATCCAAAGGTGCAGTCGTCGCAATGACTTTACCTTTGGCACGTGAACTGGCTCGTGAAGCGATCCGTGTCATGACCATCGCGCCGGGCATTATGGAAACTCCGATGCTAAAAGGCATGCCACAAAATGTCCAGGATGCTTTAGGACAAATGGTGCCGTTTCCACCACGTCTGGCAAAACCACAGGAATTTGCCCATCTGGTGGGACATATTTTTGAAAATAGTTATTTGAATGGTGAGGTCATTCGTTTGGATGGCGCAATCCGTATGCAGCCTAAATAAGTTTTCGATTTATATAGGACATGATGATTTGCACAGCTACCAATTTCTCATTGAATTTAAATGAATTTGCTTAAGCATGCATTTTCTTTTGAAGGATCAAAAGAAACAAAAATCCTTTGCGAAACTGAAGATACATCCCTGTATCTCAGTTTCGCAGGCGACATCCATGCCGCCTTATCCGACGTGCCAACGATCTCAATAGTAAAAAGCTTGAAGTAAATAAATAGATATAGAAAGGGAAGTTCAATGATTTTAAATGATGAACAAAAAATGATTCAGGACATGATGCGAAATTATTCGCAGCAGAAACTGAAACCGACAGCGGCCTTACGCGACAAAACTGCACAATTCCCAGCACAAGAACTTAAAGAGCTGGGCGAGCTTGGCGCACTCGGCATGACAGTGGCTGAAGAATGGGGGGGGGCAGGCCTAGATTATGTTTCACTAGTCTTGGCACTAGAGGAGATCGCTGCAGGTGATGGTGCAATCTCGACGATTGTCAGTGTGCAGAATTCTTTGCCTTGTGGTATCACCCAGCGTTATGGCACAGAGGCACAAAAACAGCAGTATTTGACTAAACTGGCAACAGGTGAATGGCTAGGCTGTTTCTGCTTGACGGAACCTCAGGCCGGTTCGGATGCCAGTTCGCTGGAGTGTAAAGCCGAACGCGATGGCGATGAATGGGTGCTAAATGGTACCAAGCAGTTTATCACGACAGGTAAACACGCACAGATTGCACTAGTCTTTGCTGTGACTGATAAATCTGCAGGGAAAAAGGGTATTTCATGCTTTCTGGTGCCGACCGATGCACCGGGTTATATCGTGTCACGCCTAGAAGAGAAAATGGGTCAGCATTGTTCGGATACCGCGACCATCGTTCTGGATAACTGCCGGATTCCGGCTGCCAACCTGCTGGGCCAGGAAGGTGAAGGCTATAAAATTGCCTTGTCGAATCTTGAATCGGGTCGCATCGGCATTGCGACACAATCTGTCGGTATGGCTCGGGCTGCACTGGATGCTGCAGTGGAATATGCCAATGACCGTAAAGCCTTTGGTGTGGAAATTGTGCAGCATCAGGCTGTGGCGTTCAGGCTTGCAGATATGGCGACCCAAATTGAAGCCGCACGTCAGCTTGTCTTGCATGCTGCAACGTTAAAAGATGCAGGCTTGGCGTGTTTAAAAGAAGCATCGATGGCAAAGCTGTTTGCATCGACCATTGCAGAGCGAGTCTGTTCAGATGCGATCCAGATTCATGGTGGCTACGGTTATGTCTCTGATTTTCCGGTTGAGCGTATCTATCGTGATGTGCGAGTGAGCCAGATTTATGAAGGTGCATCAGATATTCAACGACTGGTGATTGCACGTGAAGTGTGTCAACGCTGATTGTTAAATTAAAAAAAACAGACTTTGATTAATGTTCAAATTCTGCACTTACATGGATGGATATGGAAATTGCAGGATTCAACTGAACATGATGATCTAAAGACATACAGTGCGAATAATCGAAAAATAAGCTTTATTCATGTTCTAGCCATAGGGCATGAATGCAGATTTGAGAAAGTATGCTGATGGAATCAGCAGGAACAACAAATACAAATGGACAAACTCAGGCAAGGTCGCCTGAAAACTACAACAGGAAAGAGGTTGTCGTCATGAAGACACTAGAACAGGCATATGCTGATTTTAATTTTGAAAATATGGTTCAAGAACATCTGGTTGGAAACGCAGAGAACATCAATGCGTATACCGAATGCTGTGGTCGCTACCTGGGTCAAAACCGAACTGCACTGATTTGGGAAGGCAAAAACGGAGATGCAGAGCAGTGGACCTTTGAACAGCTGGCCGTAGCTTCAGGACAGCTGGCCAATTATATGCATTCTCTGGGTTTAAAAGCCGGTGACTGTATTGCAGGATTGCTGCCAAGAACGCCAGCACTCTTAATTACCATATTGGCCACCTGGCGTATCGGTGCCATATACCAACCTTTATTTACTGCCTTTGAAAGCAAAGCCATTGAACATCGCATCAGTACCGCTGGCACCCAGTTGATTGTTACTGATGAAGAGCAGCGACTGAAACTTCATGATCTCAATGTCCCTAATATTCTGACTGTGCATCAAACAGCGGCAGATGACTATCAAGATGCGGATTTCTGGACAGCCTTACAGCAACAACCGGAAGAGTTTGAACCGGTAAATTGCCAGTTTAATGATGTCTTCCTGATGATGTTTACTTCAGGCACCACAGGCTTGGCGAAATCGGTTCCTGTGCCTTTAAAAGCCTTGTTGGCCTTTAAGGGTTATATGCTGCACGCTGTAGATCTGCGAGATGAAGATTCCTTCTGGAATCTGGCAGATCCGGGCTGGGCGTATGGACTGTATTATGGTATTGCAGGGCCGCTCAGTTTAGGGCACAGCATCATCATGGATGAACGTGGCTTTAGTGTCGATAATGCCGTACAAATCATTCAAAAATATCAGGTCAGTAACTTGACCGGTTCGCCAACCGCATTTCGCATGTTCTTTGGCTTTAAAGAAAAATTTGATGCAGGCATCAGTTCGCATTTACGCGTGGTAAGTAGTGCGGGTGAGCCGCTCACGCCTGAAGTGATTCAGTGGTTCAATCATGATTTAAATGTGAATATTTACGATCAATATGGACAGACTGAACTGGGTATGGTGATCGCCAATCATCATGGCCTGGAGCATTATAAAAAAGTCGGTTCAGCTGGTTTTGCCATTCCTGGGCATCGTTTTGCTGTATTGAACAAAGAACATCAGGAAGTAGAAAAAGGCGGTATTGGAACACTTGCTATCGACTGTTCAGCTTCACCTTTGATGTGGTTTGAAGGCTATGCAGGGCATAACCGCAAGTCATTTGTCGGGCAGTATTATCTCACTGGTGATACCGTGAAGCTGAATGAATATGGCGGTATTGATTTTATTGGGCGTGCAGACGATGTCATTACAACCTCGGGCTATCGGGTTGGGCCTTTTGATGTAGAAAGTACCTTGCTTGAATGTGAGGAAGTGCTTGAATCCGCAGTCGTTGGAAAGCCAGATCCAGAACGTACTGAAATTGTGAAAGCCTTTGTAGTACTTAAATCAGCATATCCAGCCACTGAAGATTTGATGTTGAAACTGCAAAGTTATGTACGTTCACGCTTATCCAAACATGCCTATCCGAAAGAGATTGAGTTTGTAGAAGCTTTGCCTAAAACATCGAGCGGCAAAATTCAGCGCAATTTACTCAAACAGCAGGAAATAGCCAAAGTCCAAGAGATGAAGCGAGTCAGTTAATTTAGTTAGTTAGTTTCTCAAATTAGTTTTTTGATTGAATGCTAAAAGGTTGCCATGGCAGCCTTTTGGTTTTTTAGGAAATAAATCTTCTACTTAAATTTTAGTCAGATATTGAGCTGATTTTCCCAAGCTTATATTTTTAAGAGAGCAGATTAAGGCAAGCAAAAATTATAATTTTTTATGTCATTACAGTGGAATTACATTGATATTTAAAATTAAATATATCAAAAAATTAGCCTCTTAATTTCAAGAGGCTAAATCTCATTCATTACCAGATATTACTTTGTAGATTCACTTTTTGATGTTCTGCATGCGGTTCGCCCGCTTCACCAGTTACGCCGCCTTTTAAGGCTTTAAAAAGCTGGGTGACTTTGTTGTCTGTCACATTCCAATATTCTGCGCTGATTGCTTCAGCAATCAATACCCGTACGGTAGGATCATCTTTGCCTTCAAACCAGTTTTCAGCCCACGGATTCCACAACTGTTCAATCAGAATGCGGTCAGTACTGATCTGGGCATGTGCACTAATCGACACATAAATACCATCTGATGGTTTTGCAAAAGACAGACCAATCTGACCACGGCCTGTTTCTGCTGCTTTGACCAGATCATTGGTGTTACGCAGGATGAAATATAAGTTTTGACGTTCATTCATCTGCTCGGAGTTGAGCATGGTCATCGGCTGGGAGTGTATTTCATGTGTGTCGGTTAAATGGCTGATCATGGTGTAACGAACATCCTTGATCAATTCCCATAATTTTTCACGATTATCATGTTGAGTATTGTTATGCTCGGTCATGTATGTTCTCCATACGATTTTATGAAAGCTGAAAAGATTGCTTGGTATTTTCAGATTAATCATATTTAGAGACAGATGCCTTAGGTCTCACTGAACTCATACATTTTCATACTCAAATATAGGCAGAGACTACAGAAATGCTAAACAAGACAGCTCGATTTACAGGGAAATTTAATAACAAAGATTTTAAAAACTTCAGGTCTGACACCTTTTATAAGTTAGAAAAAGCTGTTTGCCGGAACCATTGAATTGAGGTGATTCAAAAAATCTTGCCAAGCCATAGCCGCTGCATCTTGATACCGAGCGTTTAGCTGATATGCTAGTTGCCATCAACGATGGCCGAACCATTTATTGATGTGCTGTGAATTGAATGTGAGATTGATATTCCAGAGATTTATCAGTCCTTAAAAAATTCAGTAAAGCTAATTTTTGCGATCATTGTTAAGAATTTTCGAAACAAGGAAAGACGTTGTCTACATTTAACATGGATGCCATATCCCCAGAATTCGAACTCACCGATGCTGAACTGCATCTGTATAGCCGTCAGATTCTTCTGGATGGCTGGGATATTGATGCGCAGGAGCGACTGAAATTTTCTAATGTCTGTATTATTGGTTGTGGCGGAATTGGCTGTGCACTGGCAGAACTTCTGGCGCGCGCAGGTGTAGGGAAAATCACCCTGATCGATCCAGATACTATCGAGATGAGTAATTTACAGCGACAACTGGCATTTATGTCGCAGGATATTGGATTTTATAAGGCAGAAACTCTGGCCAAAAGACTGGGCCAGATTAATCCGAATGTACAAGTTGAATATATCAATCAGGCTTTAACGGCTGAGAATGCAGTAAGTGTGATCGAGCATCAGGATCTGGTATTGGATGGCTGTGATCAGTTTGCCACACGCTATCTGGTCAATCACATTTGCGTGGAGCTGAATGTGCCCTTATTGAGTGCCTCTGCGATTGGCTTGCAAGGCCAGCTGTTTATGGTCGAAGGGGATTCTGCCTGTTATGCCTGCCTGTTTCCGCCAGAAAATCAGGCCGATGAAAGTTTGCGCTGTGCAGACTCCGGTGTACTGGCGACTACCCCGAATGTGATGGCCAGTTTGCAGGCACATCATGCCTTGTTATATCTGGGATTGAGCCAGATGCCACTTCGACAAAAGCTGTTGTTGTGGGATGGGCTGAGCTTTAAACAGCGGATTCTCGCTTTCGAAAAAGATACAGATTGCCTGATCTGTCAGGCAAGATAAGCCTGCAAAGTGAATTTTTTTTGCTACACTGCGTGTAATTAATTTTTCCTAAGACATTATGAAAAACAATATCTGGTTAGATGGAATACGTTCAGTTGCCCGTATGGGAGAAACAGCGGTCGTTGCGGCCAAGGCGGGCATTAAATATGCCACTGAAAAGCCAAGCAATGCCAAGCTCATGCGTGAAACTTTCGAATCTTTGGGTTCGACCTATATCAAGCTGGGGCAGTTTATTGCCAGTACGCCGTCGCTATTTCCACGTGAATATGTAGAAGAATTTCAGGGTTGTCTGGATCAGACTCCACGCTTGCCGTTTAGCTATATCCAGCAAGTGTTGGCTTCTGAATTTGCAGGGCGCAATCTGGATGAAATCTTTGCATCGATTGATGAAACGCCATTAGCCTCTGCATCTATTGCACAGGTGCATGCGGCCAAACTGGTGTCTGGCGAAGATGTCGTGATTAAGGTACAAAAACCCGGTGTGGAGACCATTTTGTACACTGACCTGAATGTACTGCATTGGGCAACCAAGTTGCTGGAAAAAGCAGTCCCGAAAGTCAAGTTTGCTTCACTGGCTGACATTGTCGAAGAAATCAAAACCCGTATGGTGCGCGAAGTCGATTTTATCGAAGAAGCCCAGAATCTGGATGATTTCGTTAATTACCTGAATATCACCAACAATCAGGCAGCCACTGCGCCGAAGGTTTATCATCAATATTCGACCCGTCGTGTGCTCACCATGCAGCGTTTATACGGTGTGCCTTTGACAGATTTTGAAGTGGTCAAAAAAGTATCCAAAGATCCATCTCAAGTACTCATCACTGCGATGAATACCTGGTTCGGAAGCTTGATGATGTGTAACAGTTTCCATGCCGATCTGCATGCAGGCAACCTGATGCTGCTCGAAGATGGCCGTGTCGGTTTTATTGATTTCGGTATCGTTGGTCAGCTCAAGCCTGAGGTATGGACGGCATGTATGGCATTCATGGATTCATTGCAACATACCAATTATGAGCTGATGGCACAAAACATGCTGAAAATGGGTATGACCGCTGTGCAGATAGACACCAAAGTTTTGGCTGCTGATCTAGAGCGTTTATTCAGTGGCGTGTTGATGGCAGATCCACAGGAATTGTTAACGTCGAATCCTGCTGACCTGAACGATATCATGATGGATATGGTGGCTGTGGGTGAGCGTCACGGGATCCGGTTCCCGCGTGACTTTGCCTTGTTGTTCAAACAAATGCTGTATTTCGACCGTTTCATGCGTATTCTGGCGCCGTATACCGACATATATGCCGATCAGCGTTTGCAAATGGTGCAAAGCATGGATCCGAATCTGCTGTTAAAGCATTAATCTTAAACCCTATCTAGACTTGGAAAAATCCCCCTAAATCCCCCTTTTAAAAGGGGGACTTTAAAAGCTCCTCCCTTTGTAAAGGAGCTTGAGGGGGATGTGGTCAGTATTAAATTCTCGAGCAATCCAATGGACGCCATTATTATTGAAGGTTTAAAGGTTGAGACAGTCGTGGGCTGCTTTAACTGGGAGCGTCAAATTATTCAGCCTCTAATGCTGGATTTGACCATTCAAACCGATTTAGAACAGGCATCAAACTCAGATGCACTTGCAGATACACTGAATTATGCAGAAATTTGTGAGATTTCCAGCAAAGTCATTCAAGACGCCAAGCCTGAATTGATTGAACATGCAGCAAAGTTAGTGCTGAATGCACTTTTTACTACCTTTACAGCAATTGAATCGATTAATATTACGATCCGTAAGCCTGCCATTATCGCGCAAGCCAATTCTGTAGGGATACGTCTTGAACGCCACCGAAACGATTTTCGCCCTAGCATTAGCGAGTAATTGTCATCCTCAGCAACATTTTCAAGCTGCACAGCAACGTATTTCCGAATGGGGAGAAGTTCAGTTTTCTCCCATTTATATGATTCCTTGCCGCGATGGCATCGGCGCAAATTACTGGAATGCAGCGTGTTTATTGCGAAGTTCGGTGTCTAGTGAAGGCCTGATTGAGCTGCTCAAACAGCTGGAACAGGCATCAGGGCGAGTACGTCCATCTCATCAGATTACTTTGGATGTTGATTTGATTGCCTGGGGATTAGATCTTCAACATATGCAGTTTAATGAAAAAAAGTTGCCCTTGGCTCTGGATGTGAAAGTGCCTATGTTTGATATCTGGCATGATGCCATGTTCGAACATGGATCACATAGCTTCCCAACAGTTGAACAGCTGATTTAAATCAAATCACCTAATTTTTTGCTAATACATTTTATCCAGTAAGAATAATTAACCCGCCTGATCAAGCCAGATCAGGCTTTTTTATGCTTCAGTTTTTTGTTTTAGATGAAAAGAAAAATTCGGATAAGATGGTGCAGGTGGAGTTTGGGAATCATTTAAAAATGAAAATATTAGAAATCTTGGTTTCGGTCATTTTAATTCTTGGAATTCTTTATGTGATCCAACAGGGAATTAATATTTGATTGATTTAAAGCTCTGAAATGTATTTTAAGATCAATAAAAATCCTCAAAGTATCAAGAAATGAATCATCGCTCTTTCACTTTTTCTTGTTATAAAAAATAATCAGTAATACGATAATGATCGCCAAGATGGCAAGAATGATCGTAGTTTCCATAACATAACAATACCTCTCAGGCATAAATCTTAAGTTTTAAGCATCTAAGTTAAAACCGAATATATATTAATTAAACTCAAGTTTTGTTAGAGCCGCTAGTTTTTTGAAAAACATTTTTCAGTGATGTTGATAGAAGAACCGCTCAATCCTATTCTGTGTCTAACTAAAAAAATAAACATATATTTAGCCAACAGACACATTAAATAATGATCCGATCCATGCACTGAATAACATGGCGATAATTCCCCAGAGCATCACCCGAACTGCACCTCTCCAGACACTTACTCCACCGGCATAGCTCGCCAGTGCACCCATCATCCCCAAACTTAAAACACCAATCAGCATGACGCCTTTATCCAGATAGTGTTCCGGTAAAATCATGATTGAAATTAAAGGAAATAATGAACCTACCGTAAATGCCATGGCGGAAGAAAATGCAGCGAGAAAGGGTTGGGCAGAGGTATGTGCTGAAATACCAATTTCGTCTCGAGCATGGGCATCCAAGGCATTATGGTTGGTCAGCTGTTCAGCGACCTGTTGTGCCAAAGCAGGTTCCAACCCACGCTGTATATAAATCGTTTTGAGCTCATTTAACTCATGGGTGGGATGGCGCTGGAGTTCGCGCTCTTCCATGAGTAGATCATTGGTTTCAATATCTTGCTGGGATTTAACCGAAATATATTCACCGGCCGCCATTGATGCGGCTCCAGAAATCAATCCGGCAACACAGGTCACCAATAAAATTTCTGTGGATGCTCCACTGGCTGCAATACCCACCACCAGACTGGTGACCGAAATAATCCCGTCATTTGCCCCCAGTACAGCTGCACGAAGCCAGCCCGCGCGTTCGATATAATGTTTTTCAAGATGGTATGAATGGCGCACAATGAAGCCCCTTTTTTATTATCATCATGATTATATTAAATTTAAGTCATGTATAGATAGTAGGATTGAATCGATCTGAAAATTATCTTGAATGATCAGCTCATCGTGCGCTTGGCTGAGCATTTTATCAATCCAAGATAAAATCGAAGTGAGATTCATAAGTTCAAGAAATCAGACGCACTTGATACATAATTGATTTACGAATGGTAAAAATGACTAAAGCAAATCAAACATATCGAACAAAATAATAGCTGAGTGAGTTGGTTTAAAAAGAGAATTATCATGAAAGAAAAACATGAAAGCCATAAATGCTTGGTATGCGGCAAGCACTTTCTTCTGAAAAATCTCACCCCGATGGGAACAGTCAGACAAGTCATTACCGAAGAGATTGCCAAAGATATTCCAGGCTGGACACCGCAAGATTATATTTGCCAGGCAGATTTAACCCAGTACCGTATACAGTATGTACATTCATTATTAAGTTCGGAAAAGGGTGAAGTGACTGATCTTGAGTTTGAAGTGATTGATAGCATGCATCAGCATGAACTGATTACCAAAAATGTGGAAACGACCTTAGAGCAAAAGTGGACCTTGGGAGAAAGGCTCGCCGATAAAATTGCAACTTTTGGTGGAAGCTGGACCTTTTTGATTTGTTTTGCAATCTTCTTGGGCCTGTGGATTACGATAAATACTGTGGTGATGGTGACACGACCTGCTGATCCTTATCCTTTTATTCTGTTGAATTTAATCCTATCCTGTCTTGCGGCGATTCAGGCACCTATTATTATGATGAGCCAGAACAGACAGGAAGCAAAAGACCGCTTACGTTCGCAAAATGATTATCAGATCAATTTAAAAGCCGAGCTGGAAATCCAACACTTGCATGAAAAATTAGATCATCTGCTGCTACATCAATGGGAACGGCTGGCGCAAATTCAGGAAATCCAGCTGGACCTGCTTTCTGAAATGAGCAAAAAAGATTAAAGGATGCTGTGGGGGAATCTCTATTATTTTATAGAGCTTATAAGTAATAAGATCGCCATATGCCTTGAGTTGTTATTATCTCGCTCAAGATTTGACCCATATTAAAAAGCCCACAAATGAGTGGGCTCAAACTAAAACCGTCTTATTTAAATAAAATAACTGGTTTTGGTCATCAACTTGGAAATGCCTGTCATGGCGATCTTAACTGGAACGGGTAGATCTACACCGCCAGCATTTAACGCTGTATCCCGATGATGCAGTTCATCTTCATTCATCTGTTCTAGAATACGACGAGAACGTTCATCCTGCGGTGGCAACTGGCTAATATGATGCTGTAAATGCATGCTGACCTGACGTTCTGTTTCAGCCACAAAACCCAAGCTGTATTTGTCACCTGCGATTCCGGCAATCGCGCCCATACCAAAGGAAAGACCGTACCAGACCGGATTGAGTAGGCTGGTATGGCTATCCAGTTCTTTTAAGCGGTCTTCACACCAGGCCAGATGATCCTGTTCTTCAATCGCTGCCTGTTCCATTTCACGACGTACATTCGGGAGTTTAGCCGTCATCGCCTGACCATGGTACAGTGCCTGTGCGCAAACCTCACCACTATGATTGACCCGCATTAAACCTGCTACATGACGTGCATCACTGACCGTTAATTGTGTTTCTACCGGTTGGGCCGGATTTTCACGTCGTGCCGATGTCGTGCCCGGGACGAGACTGCGTAATGCCTGATCAAAAGAATGAATCAGCTTATCGACACCTGTATATTGACGCATGAATTAATCCTCCAAGGGTGCTTTCGCAGTTTTGATCATGGGTTTGAGTCGGAAAAGCAGCCATAAGGTAAACAGGCCACTCAATACTGCGGTAATACAAAAAAGTATTTTAAGATCAAGCTCTAGAATACTTAAAATAATAATCGAGAATATAGCAGAAGATACCATGAAAACGGCATTCAGAATGTTATTTGCTGCAACCACACGCGCACGATGTGAGCGAGGAGAATGCGCCTGCATCATGGCATACAGCGGTACAATATAAAAACCGCCACTCACCCCGAGTAAGGTCACTGCTAGCATCACATGATAATAGCTCCAGCCCTGCTGAAAAACTTCTGCTAGACCGATTAATGCACCTGTACGTTCCGGAACAAAAGCCAGACTCGCGGCCAGATACAGGGCAAAGATCACAAGACCGATTGCACCAAAAGGCACCATTTTAATATTGACTTGGCTGCCGCCAATTTTACGGCACAGGAAAGAACCTAGTCCGATTCCGACAGAAAAGAAAGTTAGCAACAGACTGGCGACATTTTCCGAGGCATGCAGATTTTGTAGTGTCAGCTGTGGAATCTGAGTCAGATAGGTGGCACCATAAAACCAGTACCATGAATTGCCCAGTAAAATGGTAAATACTAAAGGCAGGCCTTTGGCATATTTCAAGGTTTGCAAACTGGTACGAAAAAAGTTCCAGTCAACTTGCAGCTCAGGCGCGGGAATACTTTGTTTCAGGATATAGCGACTGGATATATAACCAATCAAGGCGATGCTGATGACGGTTAAACTGATCCAGATCAAGTTGCCGGCAGAAGCTGCAATAACTGCGCCGCCTAGAATCATACCGAACAGGATTGCCAGAGAAGTTCCGGATTGAAACAGGGCATTGCCGGACATCAGTTCATTTGGTTTCAGCACTTCAGGTAAAATGGCATATTTAATCGGGCCAAAGAAAGTGGAATGGGTGCCCATCAGGAACAGGGCAAATAACAGAATCCATAAATTACCCATGAGAAAACCGACAGTTCCCAGCAACATAATGGCAATTTCCAGAAGCTTAAGATAGCGAATTAGCTGTGAACGTTCGTATTTGTCGGCAATCTGACCGGCAGTGGCTGAAAAAATAAAATACGGCAAGATAAACAGTAAAGCCGCCAGATTATTTAAAGTGCTGATGTTGGCCGATTGCTGTTGAATCCATCCATAAGTGATGACCAGCAGTAACGCCTGTTTAAATACATTATCGTTTAATGCACCAAAAAACTGCGTCAGAAACATCGGTAAAAAGCGCCGAGAAGCTAACAAATGTTCATTTTTGTTCATATAGGCCGTGCTACATTAAGTTTTATTAAGAAATGTCAGTTATGCGTAAACATTGAGAAAAATCATGTAAGATACTTTCAGCCATGTAAAGGTAAAAACCAATTAATTAAGCTCCTTAGCTTATATTTTTCGGTCAAATAATCAATTAAAGAATGTATTCGTTTAGAGTTTGCTATGCCTGCAAAGAAAAATTTTAAAAAAACGATGCTAAATCGCAGTATGGGGCCTCTCATACCACAGCATAGTGGTATGCAGCTGTGTATGAGCATCTTTTTTATGATGTTATCCCATCAGAGCATGGCACAAACCGAACAGCCCGAAACACCTGTGGCCATTTCTCAGGCAGAAATGGTAGACGAGCTATCCAAAGAAGCGATTCGTCAGGGTGTGGCTACGTCCGAAACGGAAGCGGAAGAAAAAATTGAAGAAGCCTTGGAGCCGGAAGTACCAGTCGACAGTATGTTGATGCTGGAACAACAGCAAAATGCAGGATCTGGTCTGGGTGAATTTACGCCGATCGAATTTGATGATCTGGAAGATCTGCCAGTACAGACTATTGATCAGAACATGGCCAATGAAATTTATCAGGTAGCCGAGCAAGCCAAACAGGAAGCACAAAACTATCGCAATACTCAGACCAGCGAAACGGGGGTGGCGGATATCAGCCAGCAAGAACTGCTGGAAATTAATCAGGCGCCGGTTAATGTCGATCAGTTGATGCAATCGATTCAGGCAGACAGCCAGATTATTGTAAAAAATAATGAAGCCGGATTGACCTTGCCAGAAGTGCCGGGTCAGTTGGTTGCTGAGGATGATAAACGTCTAAATCTGTTCAAACGGCTATTTTATAAAATCCGTCCTCCACGTCAGATCATGACCGCAAGAGTTCCTCGCATTAGTGCCGATGTGGTGATCATGAATGGGCAAGGTGTTGCGCAAAGCAACGGTATGCTGAATCGTAAAGATGTGCCTGAAGGTCATCTGAACTTAAGAAATAATGTCAAAGCCAAATTATCCAGTTTTACCCAAGAGTCTTTTGGAGACTTTAATTCGGCTTTGCCGCAATTACGTACCTTGTCCAGACAGGCAGCGCAAGCGGTGGGCTATTATAATGCTCAGTTCAGGTTTGAAAAAATCTCTGACAGTCGGGTTCGGGTTTTTGTGACCCCAAATGAACCGGTCCTGATCAGCAGTCAAAATATTGAATTTACTGGAGAGGGTGCGGAACAGCCACAATTCCAGGTCATCAGTCTTTTGCCTGAACAGGAAGAAGGCGATATTTTCAACCATGGCAATTATGAAAAAACCAAGACACGCATTACCACAGCAGCCAATAACAACGGTTATTTTGATTCATTCTGGCGTCTGCATGATGTGAAGATTGCCCAGCCACAAAATACTGCCGATGTGAACCTGCGTTTTGAAACGGGTGAACGTTATAAATTAGGCAATGTCGAGTTCAGAATGAGCGATCCTGAAAAGGAATTTCCGCTGGACCGAGACGTACTGGAAAGTCTGGTTCCCTGGACAGATGGTGCAGATTATACCTTCTGGCGGGTGAATAGCCTGGCCAATAACCTGACCAACTCACGCTATTTCAACTATACCCTGGTGGATGCGATTCGCCCCGATCCGCTCGATAAAGAGCTGGAACTGGCACCCGATATTCAAAGCCTGATTGAAGAACAGAAACGGACTGAAGATCAGGCTGCTACGATGCAACCAGCTCGCTCAGTATCCTCTTCTCAGGAGGTAACCCAGAATGTCGTAGATGAAGACCAGTTTGCCGGTAGCCGCGATCAGGAAAGTGCAAATTTAAGAACTTTGCGGGTTGAGCAGCAAAGCAAAGAGAATGAACAGGACCGTTTAAAAATACAGGCACGGGAAGAGAAAAAGATTCCAGTGATTGTGACTTTAAATGCAGACCGTTTAAACAGTGCTGAAGTGGGTCTGGGTTATGGCACAGATACCGATATCCGTTTACGTGGTCAATATCGTCGTGCCATTGTGAACAAGCGTGGACATTCGTTTGATGCCAACATGGAGCTATCAGGTATCCGCCAATCCATTGATGGACGTTATAACATTCCCTATCACCATCCGCTGAATGACTATGTCAGTATTGTGGGGGGGTATGAGCGTGAAGAGCGTGAAGGTGTCGCACAGGGTGAAGGCCTGTTGATTGAATCGGCAGTCTTAGGTGCAGACCGGATTATCAAAAATCCACGTGGTAGCTGGCAACGGACTTTCGGCGCACGTTATCGTCTGGATCGCTTGAAGCAGGATGGTTCTGTCGACTTTAACCAGATTCCTGAAGCTTTTCGCTTTAATACCGAAGATGAGCAGCAATCGCTACTGGTGGGTTATGAAGTTTCACGTACCGAGAGTGATCGTCGGGTCAATCCGACCAAAGGTTTTAAGCAGACCTATAAGATTGAACTGGGCAGTGAGGCTTTACTCTCTGATGCCGATATGGCCATTGTGAATGCGGGCTGGCGTTTTATCTATTCATTGGGTGAAAATGCAGACCATCAGTTTGTTGGGCGTGCCGACGCGGGTTATATTTTTACTCAAGATTTTGCCAAAGTACCGTATAACCTGAGATATTTCACCGGTGGTGACCAGAGTATCCGCGGTTTTGACTACAAGAGCCTTTCTCCAGAAATTGACGGCTTTAAAGTGGGCGGGCAGGCCTTGGGCGTGGCTTCATTAGAATATAATTATCAGTTTAAGGAAGGCTGGCGTGCTGCGGTCTTTGCAGATGCCGGAAATGCCTATAATAAAGAATTCAGTAATCCGACCGAATATGGCGCGGGTGTGGGTGTACGTTGGGCTTCACCGATTGGGCCAATACGTATAGATGTTGCGACTGGACTGTCTGATGACAATTATCCGATTCGTTTACATTTCTTTATTGGATCGCAGTTATAAAACATCATTTTAAAAAATAGTTATTTGGGTAGATCATGGTCGAGAACCAACCACAGCCAGAACAAGAACCACAAGATAGCGTTGTGCCGAAAAAGCGCCGTATATTCAGAAGCATCCTATTATCGGTGCTTTTTTCGCTGATTTTTCTGCTGTCTGTGCTGGCTCTACTATTTTCGACCAATCAAGGCAGTAAATTCCTGCTGGATCAAGTGCTAGAACGCCAGCAAATTATTCAATATGAATATGAAGGCGGTAATTTATGGCGCGGGATTATTCTTAAAAATGTGCTGGTCAGCCTGAAACCGGTCGATGTCAAAATTGATCGTGCTGATGTAAAACTTGGTTGGCGCGCGATTGTCAAAAAAGAAATTCATCTGACTGAAGCCGATGTCCTTAATCTGCAAATTATTAACAAGCGACCTTCAACAGGCGAACCGTTCAAGTTTAATGCCATCCGTTTGCCTTTTATTTTGCGCGTTGACCATTTACTGCTGGATCATCTGGTGATTAAAACCCAGACCAATGCAGTCGATTTTTATAATATCGAATTAAATGAGGCACTCTGGTCCGGCACCGAATTAAATTTTGAAGATTCCCGTATGGACATGGGCTATCTGTCGGTACGTGAAGCTACGGGTAAAATGCAGTTTGAAGGCAAATATCCTCTAGATGCCACGGGCATCGTCAATCTACCTTCCTTAAGAGACAGCCTGAATATTCATGATATTCAGGTGCGGGCACGTGGAACGCTAGACACGATTCAGGCTGGCGTAGCAACCAATACGCCTGATTTATTAACCGGTTGGGTTATCGTGCATCCAATGCGTCCTCAGGTACCGATGCGCGGCGAGTTGAAGTTCAAGGATTACCACTGGCCTATTCTGGCCGAACAGAAACTGTTTACCAAAGACGGTATTGCCGAGTTTAATGGTGATATCAAGCGTCTGGACCTGAACGTCCAGACTGACCTGATCGGGGAAAATATTCCACAAGGTCAGTATAGTGCGGTGATGTATACCGATCTGGTCAATCAGCTGAATATTACCGACCTAAATGGTCAGTTGATGAAAGGCGCAGTCACCCTTGCCGGGACAGTGGGCTGGAAAGATCGGGTCAGTTGGGATCTGGCTGGGCGTTTGAACGGGATTGATCCTAAACATGAGCGTATTCCGCAAGTCGTACAAGATTTCTTGCCGCCAAGTCTGGATGCCAATATTGCTTCTGCGGGTAACCTGGAAAATGGCCTGCACCTTACTGGACTGGTTGATTTCGACCGTTATGAAAGCTGGAAGCTGAAGTTGGATCAAAACCCGGTCAAAGACAATAAAGCGCAGCCGATGCTGCTGGATGTTGCCTGGAAAAATATTGATCGCGCCGTACCTTATGTGGGCTGGCTCAGCAGTGAGTCTGGCGATGTTAAATTGGCATTGGTTGAAGGTCAGCAGAATATTCATGTGGCCACTAAAGTCGAGCAGCATGAAGAAGGACTTCTGCCTGCAGGTATGTACCAAGCCAAGCTCAATCTGAACAAAAATATCCTGAATGTCCCAAGCTTTAATTACAGCGCCAATGCAGCAGGCAGCTTAAGCGGCAATGCACGGATTGAACTGCCACAGGAAAAACGTCAGTTAAAATGGACCGCGGTATTAAATGCCAAAAATTTGAATACTCAAAGTATTGCCGCAGCTTCACCGGTAGATCGTTTGAATGGCCAGGTTAAAGCCAATGGTTATGCGCAACCGAATCAGCAGATTATTAAACTGAATAGTGTCGACCTGACCGGACGACTAGCGGAGCAAAATGAAACCGTACGTTTGACCGGAAACAGCACCATTGCCTTGTTATTCCATAATGAAAAAGCAGGTGGTGGTTTTAAAGGTTATGCAGTCAATTATGATGGTGCTTTAAATGCCAGCCAGCTTAAAGCCAGTCAGGGTATGCTGAAACTGCGCGTTTCAGGCACACCAGAAATGTTGAAGATAAATGAATTTCGTCATGATGGTGTGGCTGGCAAGATTAATGCCAACGGTCTGGTCAATCTGGCGAATGGCATTGGCTGGGATATCAATGCATCCTTAATCCGCTTTAAGCCGCAATATTTTAATGCAAAACTCAAAGGCGAATTGTCAGGCAATGTGCAAACCCAAGGCGTTTGGTCAGATGCTTTAAAACGCATTCAGATTCAACGCTTGAATCTGGCAGGTATGCTGAATAATAAACCGGTACGTGGTACAGGTAATTTATCGGTCATCATTAATTCGAACCAGCGCGGTTTTGTACCACAGCAGTTTGAAGCCAATAACTTGTTCCTGTCTTATGCCAGCAACCAGATTCAGGCGACCGGTAATGCACAAAATCTCCAACTGAAAGTCAATGCGCCGGCTCTGTTTGAATTGTATCCAGGCTTAAGAGGTCGTGCGCAGGGCTATATCAATATGCAGGCACAGCCACGATTGCAGGCTTCAGCCAACCTGTCTATCGACAATTTTGCCTTTAAAAACCTGTTTAGCGTGCAGAAAGTTCGTGTTCGTGGACAGTTGCCAACATCGCAAAGCACACCAACTTTATTGACTGCAACGATGGATCGCCTGCGTAGTGGTTCACGCGAGATTGTACGCGGTGAGATATCATTGGCCGGTACCCGTGCTGCGCACATTCTCAAAGTGCAGGCAGAAAACCGCCTGTCAAAATTCTTTGTGCAGCTCGCCGGTGGCTTTAATGCCCAAAATAACTGGCTGGGTCAGATTCAAAAAGGTGATTTCGACTCTTTACGTGCCCGTCTGGTGCAACGTCAAAATGCAGCAGTGATTTATAACACTGCTCAATCGGATCTGTTTGTTGGTGCTCATTGCTGGATGAGTCAGCAAAGCCAGTTGTGTTTTGATCAGCCGATTAGGGTCAACAAAACCCGTGGCAGTGCCTCTTTTATTACCCAAAACCTTGATCTGGAAGATTTCAGTGCATTCCTGCCTGATGGATTGGCGTTGACAGGTAAAGTTAATGGTTATGCCAAGGCTGCCTGGGCACAAGGTGCCAAACCTAAAATTGACGCGCGTCTGGTGACGCGTAATGGTGTGGTAGGCCTATCTTCTGAAGATCCAGATTATTTGGGTTCTACCCTTAAATATGATGAAGTCGGGTTGGTCGCAAAAAGCGTGGCAGATGGCTTGCAACTTCGTCTGGATGTCAAAACACCGGATATCGGAACCGGCTATGCCAATGTCATTATTGATCCATATCGGGACAGTAAACCGATGCGTGGTGAAATTGCCTTTAACCAGGTACAGCTCAAGGTCTTTAAGCCATTTATTCAGGACATCCGTAATCTGGACGGGATTTTATCTTATGCCGGAAAAATTAGCGGAACTTTAACGGATCCCTTACTTGAGGGTGAGGTTCGAGTCAAAGATGCTTCGATTAGCATGATCTCCTTGCCGGTGAACTTGACCAACGTACAACTTTACTCATCCATACGTCAGAATTCTGCCAGTATCAATGGCGCATTTAACAGTGGTCGTGGTGTGGGTAAATTAACCGGATCGGTCGACTGGAAAGGCGATCCGCGAGTGCAGTTAAAACTGCAAGGTGACAATCTGCTGATTCGTCAGGCCCCATTAATTACTGCTGTGGTGACACCTGATTTGACCCTGGACATGTATCCATTTAATAAAAAACTGAGTCTGAGTGGCACAGTCGATGTACCGCGGGCATTGATTTCAATGCCTGAAGCCTCAGAACCTGTAGTTGGTTTATCTTCAGATGTACGTGTCGTGCGTGAAGGTGATGATCAGCTGGCGATCTTGAAGTCTGCACGTCCTTGGGATATCCGGGCAGATGTTGCCGTTTCTTTAGGGAATCAGGTGATCTTTCAGGGCTTTGACAGTCGTATTCCACTCTTGGGTCGAGTCAATCTGTCACAGCGTGGTCTGGAAACTGCAATGCGTGCCAATGGTGCAATCGGGGTATCACAGCGGGTGAAAATCGAAGCCTATGGCCAAAGTCTGGACTTGAATCGTGCTATCGCGCGTTTTAATGGTGAACTTACCAATCCGACACTGGACATTGATGCCAATAAATCGGTTCAGGGTAGTACAGTCGGGGTACGGGTAACAGGGACTGCATCGAGTCCAAGTATTCAGATTTATAATGATGCGGGCCTGTCAGAACAGGAAGCCTTAAATGCCTTGATTACCGGTCGTGTTAATGAGGGTGTATCTGGTTTAAGCCAGGCTGAAGGATTTAGATCCGATGTGAATAATACGATCGCTGCTGCGGGGATTAGTTTGGGCTTGGGTAGCACCCGCGCACTGACCAACCAGATCGGGCGCAGTTTTGGCTTAACTGGTCTAGCTCTGGATGCCCAAGGTACAGGAGATGATACCCAGGTTTCTGTGACCGGTTATATTACGCCTGATTTATATCTGCGCTATGGGGTCGGGGTATTCACACCAGTGAATAAGCTGACTTTACGTTATCAGGTAAATCAGCGTCTGTATCTGGAAGCGAGTCAGTCTTTAGAACGTGCGATTGACTTGTTCTATAATTGGCGATTCTAATCTCATTAAAAAAGCCCTAATTTTAGGGCTTTTTTAATTTGAGATAGCACACAAATTTTATTGGTCATACAGTAGATTGATTTATGGATCAGCAGACGCGTTAATGTCTGAATTCAATCTCTCTATATATACGACAATGAAATCACGAGTAGAGAAAGAATTTAGGATGAGACTTCAGGGTAAAGAAAACTGATCGTCGTATAATTCAGTTATCACATATAGAAAATCAATTAAAACATGCAATAACAGACTGAAAATCAATACACCCATAATAAAAATAGGTGTATATTGAAAATACGATTTCACGCATAAGAGCATCTTCGTATGTCGACTAAATTTATCATCCGTTTTGCTGCGATTCTATTTTCTGTACTTATTTTGACTGCATTAGCCATTCAATTTTTCTTTAAACCGGACGTAACCGTAGTTCTATGGATTTTCGCTGTACCTTTCATTTTGGGCATCCCAATTTTGGCTTCTGTTGTATTGACCACCAATGATGAACTTGATATTCATAGCGTTAATTAGGCTTGAACCTTAAACTGGCGCATTTAAAGTGCATCTAATCTTTGCTGATAGAGCAGCCGGCATTTGCACTTAGTTCAAAAAAACAGGCCTTATTTTAAAGCAATGCCAGTCAGTTAAGCATGCACTAGAAAATGTAGTAAAAATGAGTGTATGTTTACGCTCATTTTTTTATCAGGTTATTCCAGAATTTGGATTTAACTCTCAAATCATCATGATTTACATAAACTCTAAGAAATAAGGGAATATTCTTATCATTATTCATTCAAAATAGGTCTTCATCATAAAACTCATCATTTTAGAGAAAACAGAATGCCTAAAAATAATTATCTACCAGCTCTAGAACAAGTTTATGACTTTTTGAAGGAACGACCAAGTTTTAAGGATAAAAGTGAATTTGATAAAGCAGTAGAATATTTTAGAACTCTACATGAAAGTGATCCTCAGGATTTCAGAGTTCAAGCACCGAATACTGTCGCTGGAAAATTTGGTGCTAAAGAAACTATAAATTTAGGGTCTATGCCGGAATTCAGCAATAAGGAAAATTTCCTTAACTGGATAGATACGCAAATTAACCACTAGTTGAAGGACTTTAAGCAAACTCAGCATGCGGCAGGTTTTCATTTATTATTCATACATTCATTAACATGTAGTACAGAAAACAATCGAAACTGAGTTGGAAAACTACAAATTTGAATGATAACTTTATATTCAAATCTTCCCAGTAAAGAGGTGAGCAATGAAGTTGTTGACTTTGGTTGGTATGGGAGTAGCAGCGAGTTATTGTTATAAAACTATGAAAAATGGCAAGCTTGCTCTTTCAAAACCTGACTTTGATGAAAGTGTAAAACGATTTGTACTGCAAGAATTTGCAGCTTAGTTCTTCACGATATATTTTCCAAAAAGGCTCATCGGAAGATGGGCTTTTTTATTTTCTAAAAATTTATAATTTTAATATTCAGATTAAAAGCAGTTTAATTATAGCCACTATGTTATAAACCTACCTCGTGATCTATTTTAAATAATTAAATGAGAGCTAATGGATGATGAAGATGGAAATGAATGGTGCGAGCTTATATATTCTGAAGCCTTGAGAATATATAAACCAACAAAATACAACACAATCAACAAACTGAGATTCTTTGCGCTGATTTTAGAATTATTCGCAGAAATGCAGCATGAGGATGTAATAATTCATGTAAAGGCCGTGAATGTAAAACTTAAATTGAGATCTAAAAATTACATTTTTTGGGTGTTTGAAATGCCTGATTTTCAGGATAAGACGTTATTTTTAACTTATATGTCTAGCAAATTAAGTCAGCTATAAGGTGTCGTTGAAGGTTAAAATCGTCAATCAATTTAACAAGCATAGTTTTTTTTATACAAGCATAGTTTTTTTATACTAATGGTCTATTTATATATTTTTATCAATAGCTTGCTTATTCTCTAGTCGTTACTCACTTTGACAACATACCTGAATCAGCGCAAAAGTGAAAAGGGGAAGACCTATCGAAAGATGGGCTTTTTTAATATGTATAGCTTATTGAACGAAAAGTAACTTAAAGCAAATGTAAGAAAACAGTTTATTAATACTCTCTATACTTTATTGGTAAATTCACAGTGCTATATTCGTTTTGCGAAAACAAGAAAACGCAAATAATATGAAGAAAATGACTACAGCACTAGCCCGCTTATTTGAAAAAGTAAGTGGGCTTTTTAATTGAAAAATTAATGTAATATTATGCTAATGTATAAATTATAAGTTTATATATAATGCATGAATAGATTCTATCGCTGTAGTTTCTTTCCAATTTCAGCCTCCTTCCCTAAGGAGGCATTTTTTTTGTTGATAGAAAAGTAAAGTTCCAATTACTATTGTGTTTATTCAGTTACACAAATGATCATCGTTGACTATTGAATGAATCTTTCAAATATTTGAGCATGATATTTTATTAGTTAAATAAGTGATGGATCGCCATGATAGATGAAGAAAAGCCTTTAAACTTCGACAACGATAGTGAGCCTCAAGATTTCGAAGATGAAGAATTTATCGATGATAAGAAAGAGGATGAAATGTACAATGCTATTACCAAAGATGGTTCTAGTGTTGATCCTGCGGATGATGGGACGCGTCATATTCGCCCTGAAGACGGTGATCCTATAGAAATTGAAGAGTAATAAAAAGCCCAATTCAATATTGGGCTTTTTTATCGTCTGGTGGATGAGAATGAAAATACAATTTTTCCCATATGGAATTGAGCGGATTGATCAAAATCCCCATCTAGAAAATTTAATTATTCATTGAAAAGATTTTTTTCACTTAATAAAAAAGCCCCCATGAATGAGAGCTTTTATGTCAATTCAATCTAGCAAAATAGCCTAAAAAGATATTTAAAATGGGGTGCAATTAATCTTTAAAAGTATCATTTAACGCAGTTTGAACTGCTTCAACCCGTGCCTTGCAAGCTTTATAAGCGGTCATGGATTCTTCCACGATTTTCATCAAGTTATCAATATCCGGTTCTTGCTGAGATTCGAGCAATTCCGCATTCTTTTTCAAGATGTCATAGCCTTGTTGGAAGCTCAAAGTATCATGATTCATGAGGAAGTACCTGTATAAGTTGTGCTGAAAAAATACCGTCATGCAATTCGACTTCAACCAGATCATTAGGCTGAATCTGGCGAATCGAAGTAACCACATGTTCTTGCTGACGCACGATGGCATAACCCTTGGATAAAACATGTTTAGGATTTTGTAGTAGCGTTTCCCGCATCAGGGCATCAAGCTGCTGATTAATCAGCAGGGTATGCTGCTGGGCCAGACTGGCAGTATTGGCCTTGATCTGTTGCAGACGTTGCAGCGCATCCATAATCTGGTTGTTGGCCAGACTTTGAATCAGTTTCAAAAATTGATCATTCTGATTTTGATAAGCTTGAATCTGTTGCTGGGATAAACGCTGAATGCGCTGTAGATAATTCAGGACATCCTGGGTCAGTTCAAAGATATGATTGCGGATTCCAGCAATGACTTTACTCGGGGTATCAAAGGAGCGATGCGCAATCTCATCCAGAATAGTACGGTCTTTTTCATGCCCGATGCCGACCCATACCGGCACCGAACGCTTGCAAAGCAGGGCAGCCAGATCATAATCATTCAAATAAGCCAGATCATTGACTGCGCCACCACCTCGTATAATCACAATCAGATCCGGTGCGGTATTATAAGTCTGTGCCCATTGTTTGAGCGCTTGCGCCAGATTTTGCATAATACTTTGCGGGGCAGTATTTCCCTGAAAAGTCGCACTGTAGTAAATAAACTCACACACCTGCGCACGCTTAAGTGCATCGGCATCTTTTTTAAAATCTCCCAGGCCTGCTGCATTTTCGGGAGCAATCACCAGAATCCGGTTCAGGTCAAAAGGACTGGGCAAGTTTCTATTGCGCTGAATCAGTCCTTCAGTCGTCAACCGCTCAACAATCTGCTGATAACGCCGGGCAATATCTCCTAAGGTATAGCCCGAATCAATCTCGACAATATTTAAAGAAAAGCCATATTGCGGATCAAAGTTGGCTTTGACTTTAATCAGCACTTTCAGATCACGACTCAGCTCAATCCCGCTTTCACGTTCAAACTGCGTGACAATTTTCTGGGCACTAAATTTCCAGATGGTTGCTCGGCAACTGGCGATGACCTGATCACTGTCGGCTTCTTTTTCTGCCAGCTCCAGATAATAATGGCCGGCTTTAATACTTAGATTACGAATTTCGGCTTTGACCCATACTGGTGTATCGAAAGTGAGTTTGACCACTTCCTGAACCGTAGCAAGATATTCCTTGAGGGAGAGTTGAGGATCGTCTGTCATGCCAATAGAAAGTTTAAAATTCAATCAAATATTAAATCAATTCAGCACAGATCACAAATCTAAAAGCGAAGTCATATTTGAATGATGTAATGACAATGTAATGCTATTAAAATGCATAATCACTTGGTTTAGGCGATTCGTCCGACATTTCCTTATTATGGAGAGGTTCTTCTCTTCTGTTTATCTTGTTCATTGAGAGAGTTTATAGCGTTGAAGTCCTTAATGCACACAGGTCTTATTTCCATTCTTTAATGAAAAAGTACGGTTAAAAATGTACACAGACTTGTCTCTGGCAAGGACAAGGAAATATGCTAAATTGGTGAAGAATTATTGAAGAAGAATAGGCTCTCATGAAAAAAACAATGTTGTTCGGTTTGCTGGCTCTCGCTCTAAGCGCATGTACCACCACGCCGCAATCTGAGACGGAAGCTCCTAAAATAGGTTCAGCGAATCCTGCAAGCGCTTATTGTGTCAATCAGGGTGGCAAGCTTGAGATTCGTACTGAAAGCAATGGTCAGGTCGGATATTGCCATTTAAAGAATGGTCAGGTGGTCGAGGAGTGGGAATTACTGCACATGAATCAACCTAAATGTATTGCTGATCAGGCAGCGGCATTGGTGGGTCAGTCCAATTTAACTGAAGCGCAAATCAAGCAGAAAACCAAGGCACAAATTGTACGTATGGTTGAGCCGGGTCAAGCGGTGACGATGGATTATCGTGAAGAACGAGTGACTGTAACGGTGGATCCTACAAGCAAAAAGATTATCCAAGCTTCATGTGGTTAATTACACAAAATGAAAAAGCCCATTAGTGGGCTTTTTTAATTCCATACAACTCGCATTTTGAAATGACAAATCTTCCCCGATCTTTTATATTGCCCCTCGGAAGGAGAAATTCATGAAAAAGTTATTGGCTTTATCGTTTATGCTGGCGCTGGCCGGTTGTGCCGAGAAGAAACCCTTAACCCCTGAAGAGCAGTGGCAAGGTTATTGTCGAAGTGTCGGAAATGCGGCGCGTACTATTATGCTGGATCGTCAGAACGCGATTGAGAAAGAAAAAGCAATCGAGCATGCCAACAAGATCGACGATGAAACCACCAAAGGTTTTATCCTGAATATTATTGATGAAGTCTATGCAATTCCAGCCGAAGAGATTAAGGGAGATGTAAAAGCAGCACGTGAAAAAGTCCGTGCTGAATTTACTGCAAAGTGTATTGCGACACCGCATGATGAATTACCAGATTACAAACCGTTCTAAGGGACGGTTTTTTTATATCTGGATAAAATTATCCAACCCATATTTCCCATTAAACGTATTTAAATATACGCATCTTCAAAAGACCGAATAATAAAAATAGCCTAAGAAAAATGCACACTTTGTGACAATTTCTAAATCTAAAATATAGAAATACTTATCTTTATATTGAATAATGAATTTAACTCCAATTAACCGAGGAGTAGCACAATATGGAAGTCGTAAGATATTTGCATCATTCTGATCTGCTGCTGGAAGATGAAGAAGGTGTGGTCATTATTGGCAGCAGTCGCTATGTACTCAGCGTCGGTGACAAAGTCGTTTTAAAGAAGATGCTAGAACAAGATAAAAAGCTTTATCAGGTTGATATTTCCTTTGCCAGCAATAATCACAGTACCACCTATGAAGATGAATGCGTGGTGAAATTCCAAGGCTGCCGAGACTCATATCAGCAGTATTTAAACTCGACCACTGTACACTAAGGTGGAGTATCTTTTTAACTTCAAATCAGGCAACATCACGGTTGCCTTTTTTATGCATTAAATTCAGTTAAAAGGGCCTATTTATGGGCTTGTTTCGTGTGGTGTAAGCTGGAACTGATTATGGAATAATCATTAAGAGCATCATTTAGTTATAAAATAACGAGCATCACGAAGAAACACTTGAGTTGCATTAACTTTTAACTGGAAATTTAGTAAAATTTCGGAGTCCATATTATTTATGAAGCTTGGAATAAGCAGGAATTCATAAGTAATTTTTTAAAAAAGAGGAATAACACTGTGCTAGAAGCTTACCGCCAACACGTTGAAGAACGTGCCGCACTCGGAGTCCCACCGAAGCCACTTGACGATGCCCAAACAGCTGCATTAGTTGAACTACTAAAAAACCCGCCAGCTGGTGAAGAAGCATACTTGGTAGATTTGCTTGAAAACCGTGTACCAGCAGGTGTTGACCAAGCTGCATATGTAAAAGCTGCGTTCTTAGCTGCATTGGCAAAAGGCGAAGCAACCTCTCCACTCGTTTCTAAAGAACGTGCTGTTTATTTACTAGGTACTATGCTTGGTGGTTACAACGTAGCGCCTTTAGTTGAACTTTTAGACAATGCTGAGCTTGCTGAACTTGCAGCTGAAGCATTGAAAAAAACGCTTCTTGTATTTGATGCATTCCATGACGTTGCTGATAAAGCAAAAGCTGGTAACGCAAATGCTCAAGCAGTTATGCAGTCTTGGGCTGACGCTGAATGGTTCACTAGCCGTAAAGACGTTCCTGAAGAAATCAAACTGACTGTTTTCAAAGTAACTGGCGAAACCAACACTGACGACTTGTCACCTGCACAAGACGCTTGGAGCCGTCCAGACATTCCATTGCACGCAAATGCAATGTTGAAAAACGTACGTGACGGAATCAATCCAGAAGTTCCTGGTGAAGTGGGTCCACTTAACCAAATTAAAGAATTGATCGCGAAAGGCAACCAGGTTGCTTACGTTGGTGACGTTGTTGGTACAGGTTCATCTCGTAAATCTGCAACTAACTCTGTACTTTGGTTCTTCGGTGACGACATTCCGCACATCCCGAACAAAAAAGACGGTGGTTACTGCCTAGGTTCTAAAATCGCTCCGATTTTCTTCAACACCATGGAAGATGCGGGTGCATTACCGATCGAGATCGATGTTGCCAACATGAACATGGGCGACGAAATCGTTCTTAAGATCGATCACGCTGCTGCTAAAGTAACTGCGTTCAAAGACGGCGCGCAAATCGCTGAAGCTGAACTTAAAACTCCAGTACTTCTTGACGAAGTTCGTGCTGGTGGTCGTATTAACCTGATCGTAGGTCGTGGTTTGACGACTAAGGCTCGTGAAGCTTTAGGTCTTCCAGTATCTACAATGTTCCGTACTCCGGTTCAGCCTGCTGCAACTGGTAAAGGTTTCACTCAAGCTCAGAAGATGGTTGGTCGCGCTTGTGGTCTTCCTGAAGGTCAAGGTGTACTTCCAGGTACTTACTGTGAACCTAAGATGACTACTGTTGGTTCGCAAGATACAACAGGTCCAATGACTCGTGACGAATTGAAAGACTTGGCTTGCCTAGGTTTCTCTGCTGACCTTGTTATGCAATCTTTCTGTCATACAGCTGCTTATCCAAAACCAGTTGACGTTCAAATGCAACACTCGCTTCCTGATTTCATCATGAACCGTGGTGGTGTGTCTTTACGCCCAGGTGACGGTATTATTCACTCTTGGTTAAACCGTATGCTTCTTCCGGATACCGTTGGTACTGGTGGTGACTCGCATACACGTTTCCCAATCGGTATTTCATTCCCGGCGGGTTCTGGTCTTGTAGCGTTCGCTGCAGCAACTGGTGTTATGCCACTAGATATGCCTGAATCTGTACTTGTGAAGTTCAAGGGTAAAATGCAGCCTGGTATCACGCTACGTGACCTTGTACATGCAATTCCTTACTACGCAATTAAGGAAGGTGACTTAACTGTAGAGAAGAAAGGTAAGAAAAACATCTTCTCTGGTCGTATCCTTGAGATCGACTTAACAGAAATGGAAACTGACCTGACTGTTGAGCAAGCATTCGAACTTTCTGATGCTTCTGCTGAACGTTCAGCTGCTGGTTGTTCTATCACACTTTCTGAAGAGAAAGTTGCTGAATACCTTCGTTCAAACATCACCATGTTGAAGTGGATGATTTCTGAAGGTTATGGCGATGCGCGTACGATGGCTCGTCGTGTTGAGAACATGGAAAAATGGTTGGCTAACCCAAGCCTGATCAAAGCAGATGCTGATGCTGAATACACCAAAGTGTATGAAATCGATCTTGCAGACATCAAAGAACCTATTCTTTGCTGCCCGAACGATCCAGATGATGCGAAACTTCTTTCTGATGTTCAAGGCGCAAAAATTGACGAAGTATTCGTTGGTTCTTGTATGACTAACATCGGTCACTTCCGTGCGACTGGTAAGTTGTTAGAAAAAGTTCCTGGTGGTGCGTTGTCAACTCGTTTGTGGATTGCTCCACCTACGCGTATGGACGAACATCAGTTGATGGAAGAAGGTTTCTATAACATTTATGGTAAAGCTGGCGCGCGTACTGAAATGCCAGGTTGTTCATTATGTATGGGTAACCAAGCACGTGTAGCTCCGAACACAACTTGTGTATCGACTTCTACTCGTAACTTCCCGAACCGTCTAGGTCAAGGTGCTAACGTTTACTTGGCTTCTGCTGAACTTGCTTCTGTTGCTGCTGTATTGGGTAAATTGCCTTCTCCAGAAGAATACCAACAGTACGCAGCTCAAATTGACAGCATGTCAGCTGACATCTATCAATACTTAAGCTTCGACAAGATGAGCGAATATACTGACGCTGCTAAAGACGTTGATACGAAGAAAATTGCTGCTGCTCAGTTAACTTAATTGTTGATTAAAAAGTAGTTTAAAATAAGGGCTGATTTATCAGCCCTTATTTTTTTGAGAAGAATTATTAATGGAATTATCAGATTTATCAGTGTTGTTGTTTAGTACATTAGGATCTACAAGTTTTCTTGTTGGTATTGCATATTTTTTTAAAGATATTATTTTTAAGTATTATGAAAAGAAAATTAATATTAAATTTGAAAAAGAAATGGAAGAATTTCGACAAAAAATAAGAGAAAAAGACAGTCATATAGCGTTAATAAATAATTATTTAACTGATTTAGAAAAAAATCGTTCAAAAGTAAGAAATGATAAGCAATTAATTGCTGCGGAAGATTGTTTAAAATTAATAAAAGTATTTAATAAAACAAACTTCCTGATTCAAATACTAATAAGAATTAATTTTAAAAAAGTATATGCTGAAAAAAGAGAATTAGAATTACAAGGGGTTGGTGAGCAGCTATACCGTGACTGCAACATTGAAAATATTTTAAAAGAAATTAAAGACTTAAATAGTGATTTTATAGATCTTTATTTAGATCATGAAAGTTTAAATAGTTTGCGTATTTTTCAGGGAATAACAGTTACTGCAATAACATTAATAGCGGCTTTTAAAGATAAAACCACAGAATTTTTAAAAAAAGAAGATAAAGAGCTTGTTGAACTAATAATTAAATACTTACCAAGTACTAAAAGTTCATTTGAGAAATATGGTGACGAGTATATGTTTATTTGGCACGATTATTTTTATGAGAAAACTTTAATCTCATTACGCAGTTTTGTTAGTGGTGAAAAAATCAATGATGATATCGTCAATATTCAAAAAATAACAATGACAACTAGAAAAATTTATAATAATTTACCTGATGATTTAAAAGTTCAAAGAAGTTGAAGTAATCAATGCCCAAACAATCCCGATTTCTCTGTATTGGTGGTTTCCTCAACGGAACGCAGGTCAAAGACCAAGGTGATAACTTCACCTGTGTTGAAAATGCCAAACAAGTGACTTATCACAAACGTGAAATCTTCCATCCAGACTCTTGGGATCATGACTATTATGTTTGTGAAACTACGACTGAGAAACAGGCACGAAATTGGGTCTATGACATTGAGTCAAAATAATATTTAATTTGATAAAGAAAGACATGGGTTGGCGTTATCGTCAGCCCATTTTTATATACGTTTTAAAATATTGAGACAATAAAAAGCCCCATGGTTAGGGGCTAGTCGTATATAGGTCAAGCCCATATACTGTAAGAGGCTCATCTCAAACTGCGTGTATTAGAACACAGCAGCCTGAAAATAACCATCTAAATCTGATTTAAACAGCCAATTGCTGTTCAATCACCGGCCATAAATTCTGATGCGACTTTTTAAACATCAGCATATGACCAATGTTTTTATACGCATAACTTTTAGGTCTAAGTTCAATTATCTGAGTTTTTGCGTTCGGATATAAACGCAGTAAATCTTTCACGTTGGCTTCCGTGGCAATTTCATCATCCGATGACCAGATCGAGGTGATCGGGCAGGTGACTTGAGCATGAAAATCTGCTTTAGGTGATATAAGTTTACCGATCGCATTCATCACATAGCCGGGTTTACTACAAAACAGTGCCCATTCTCGTGCCACATCTTTAGGCAGGTTTTCCCCCATACCAATCGCTTGAGTCGGGCCATAACCTTTAGTGATTCGGGCCAGTGGGAAAATGACATTAAACATGACCGGCGCAAGCAGTCTGGTTTTACCTTTAAGTCCTTTGATATGTCCGGTTGAGCATGACACGGCTACGACTTTTGCGACTTTATGATGATTTGGTACGATACCTAAAAGCTGACCACCAGCGCTATGTCCAAGTAAAGTCACCTTTTCTGTATTGGTACGCGTTAATAATGCATCTATCGCGGCCGGAATATCCAGTTGACCCCATTGCACAATACTGGCTTTTGACTTTCTCAAAGGACCATGTAGTGAATCACCAATCCCCCGAAAATCAAACACCATGACCGCATAGCCTTGAGCTTGTAACCAGACACAGAATTGATGATAAAACTGTTTGGTAATGCCAGTGGCTGGACAGACTAATACCGGAAGATTTTCAGTTTCAGAAATAGCTGCATAAAAACGTGCACTTAAGCGATAGCCATCCTGACACTGGAGAGTCAATGTTTCAAATTCAGACATACGATACACTATGATTTTTATAATCCCGATGAAGCTTTACTGTATAGATTTTTAGCAGGGTAGCTTGGGGAAAATATGACTTAAAAGTCAGTAAAATAATAGAGATGGAATAAACTTATGCAGCTAATGGAACTTGAGCTGGCCGTTAAAATAGCCGTTATTTTTAGTGGAATATTCTTGTGGATCGGGATGTTCACCGGCGTCTGGAAATATTGGCAGATCCGTCAATCACCTCAGTCACGCGCACATTATTATGTCGATATTGCCCATCGTAGCAGCCTGCTTTATGCACCCGCAACTTTAATTCTGGCAGTATTAGCCTATTGTTCAGTGTGGCCGAGTATGGTGAATCTGATTTGCGTACTGATCAATATTCTGTTTTTCAGCTTCTCGATTGCCGCTTATATGTTGCATGGTTTCCTGCAAGACACAACGAATCAGTTTAAACAGCCGCATCAGTTGGGTGAGTTTCATTTGCCAGGAAGTTTAATGACTTTAGCCATGCTAGGTTTAATTGTCGCAGAATTGGGCGGGTCAGGGATTTTGCTCTATGGAGCATTTGCGGGATTATTTTAATCTTCTTTTTATAGTTATTCTGAAAGGATACTGGAGGGTTGGAAAGTTAAAACACTTTTTTCATCAGATGGATGACTGACCATATCATCCATCTGGGCTAATTTAAAATTTGTTTATCGGTATTTCTGGTCTATGGCAGCCCATAGGAAAAATGCAGCTGAGACAATCAGTGCATAGCCAAAGTATTCAAGTTTTAAATTACCTTGAATTAAGCAATGGACGGTTAAAGTCAGCATGAGTGCAAAAGTGGTGCATATAAATGTCACCAGATTGGTGTTGTTGGCTTTAAGAGCGTCAATGAAGACTTGCTTGTTGAAATGTAATGATAACATCTCCATCCCTCCCATTTATTTATGTTATTGAAGATTAAAGCAGATTTAATCAGTCAGAATTGAATATATAGTTGTACTGTTTAATTTGAACCTTTGCAACTGCTGTGGCAGGCTTTTACAGTCAAAATGGCCATCTTTAGTCGTATAACCACATAATCACTTGATTAGGCAAGAATTATATTTTCAGATTTCACCTCCAGCTAATTTTGGAAATAAGATGTAGTCATCATTTAATTAATGCGACCAGATAGAAAATGCAAATTCTACGCCAAAGATATGTAGTGTTAATCAATACTTTGTAAGCCTGCGTATGACTCGGAGGGGGACTTGGTTTAAGTTGGCAACAATAAGTATCTAAAATCAGGAAATTAAAATTTCTGTTTATATTTATATAAAAAAATAAAATAATTAAAGTGCAATTCTATACATCATATTTTATAGAAAATCTTAGTATCCAGATTTACAGCGGTGATTTGATGCCATGATGAAGAAACAATAAATGCCCGTTTGGGTAAAACCTGACAATTATTGATCACGCTCAAACCGGATTTTGGGTAAAAATACGATTTTTCAGACATCCTAGAAGTTTTAGTTTCTAATACGGTCAATCACAGCTGTAATCAGCAATACAATCATGGACGGGATAAACCAGGCCAGATTCTGATCTGATAGAGGTAAATTTTGCAGTAATGCAGGCAATTCAAAACCAGCGACTTTTAATCCATCAAAAATACCAAAGATCAAGGCCACCAGGGTCACTGGCGCAATCACATGAGATGGTTTCTTGAAGAAGTTTGCACAGAAGCTCAGCATAATGACGCTAATGGCAGGCGGATAAATCGCACTTAAGACTGGAACCGAAACAGCGATCAGTTTGGTTAAACCCAGATTTGAAATCACCAGTGAGAAGCCCACCAGAATAAATACAAAGATCTTGTACGGAATTTTGGTCAAGCTGGAAAAATACTCAGCGCAGGCACAGGTCAGACCAATTGCAGTGACCATACAGGCAATAAAAATCATGCCGGACAGGAAGTAAGCACCCATATCGCCAAAAGCATGTTGTACATATGCATGCAGGATAATGGCACCATTGGCTGCATTTGGTGCAATCTCATGGCTACCTAGTCCAAGTTTAAACAGACTTAAATACACCAGAGTTAAACCAATACCAGAAATAATGCCGGCATTCACTGCATATTTGGTAATCAGTTTTTTATCGCTTACACCACGTGAAGTAATGGCTTTAACAATCACAATACCGAAAACTAAAGCGCCCAAAGTATCCATGGTTAAATAACCATTTACGAAGCCTTCAGTCACTGGACTGGTAACGTAATTATCGATCGCTGCAGGCGGATTGCTGGCAGGGATCATCACGGCTGCTACACCCAAAATTATTAAAGAAATAATTTTAAGTGGTGACAGGAAATAGCCGACGGTATCCAGAATCTTGTTTGGATATAAAGATACGATGGTCACCACAGCAAAATAGATGATGCTGTAAATGAGCAGGCTGCCAGATTCATTGCCAAAGTAAGATGAAAAACCGATTTCATAAGAAACGGTTGCGGTACGCGGCGTCGCAAATAAAGGGCCAACAGCTAAGTAACAGATTACAGTCAGCAAGATGCTGGCTGCTTTGCCAAGAGGCGAGCTTAGTGCCTGAATGGAACCTTCAACGCGAGACAACGCAATAATGGTAATCACGGGTAAGCCGACTGCTGTAATAAGGAAACCTAAAGCAGCGAGCCATACGTGTTCACCGGCTTGTTGAGCCACAATCGGTGGGAAGATAATGTTGCCCGCACCAATAAATAGTGCAAAGGTCATAAAACCTAGGGCGACAATATCCCGGGTACGCAGACTTGTCATAAAGGGAGATCAATAGAACAAAAGAAAGCGATTTTAGTGTATATGTCCAATTTTTTGGAGTTTATTTTAAGGCTGGAAGCCTTGATTCTAGTGAGTTTGCGGATCACATAACCGGTCATTCAAATCTTGGTAGAAATATATGTTTGATAATTCGCTGAAAAATATACTTTTCCTTACAAGCTCAAAAAATATCTGCACTTGATATCAAAATATGTCAGTTATTGTTTGTACAAATAAGCAGCAGTGAAAAGTCCTATTTCAAGGAAAATTGCTGTGCCGAAACTCAACAACTGCGACATATTTCGCAAAAAAGGGATTATAATTCAGGGATTCATAGTGAGGATAGGTATATGCGAGCTCCAGCGATAAGTCTTAAAACTGAGCAAGATGTTGAAAAACTGCGGATATCTGGGCGTTTGGCTGCAGAAGTTTTAGCGATGATCGGGGAGCATGTCAAGCCAGGTGTCACGACTGAATATCTGGATGATCTCTGTCATGATTTTATTGTAAATACCTTAAAAGTGACGCCCGCCAATATTGGCTATTATGGCTATACCAAAACCACCTGTATTTCACCGAATGAAGTGGTTTGTCACGGCATTCCATCATCGAAAGTCGTTCTGCAGGATGGCGATATTATCAATATTGATGTTGCCATTATTAAAGACGGTTATTTTGGTGATACCAGCCGGATGTACTATGTTGGAACTCCTTCTCCAGAAGCCAAGCGACTGGTCAATACCACCTATGAAGCCATGGTGGCCGGGATTCATGCGGTGAAGCCGGGCGCGACTCTGGGTGATATTGGTTATGCCATTCAAACGGTTGCACAGCGTGAAGGTTATTCTATTGTGCGCGAATATTGTGGTCATGGTATCGGCAAAGTCTATCATGAGCAGCCAAACATTCTGCATTACGGCCAGCCGGGTCAGGGCATTAAACTGGTTCCGGGCATGGTGTTTACCATTGAGCCGATGGTGAATATGGGAAAAGCCCGCGTCAAAGAGCTGAAAGATGGCTGGACTGTGGTCACCACGGATAAATCCTGGTCTGCGCAATGGGAACATATGGTCTATGTGACTGAAACCGGGTTTAAAGTGTTGTCGCCTTGGCCTGAAGGCACAGGTGAGTATCCGGAGATTTAAAATATTGATTGCATGATCTTTATTTAGATAATCCACTTACATAAATTACAACTCACTCGTGATTGTTGACGAAAACATACAAAACACTACATTAAACAGTGGTTTAGGATTGTATATCTGATTAAACTAAGAGTCAGATACATAGTTCCTTTTTTCGCTCACTATGCTGTAGTGAAAGTTTCTCTAGCTCATTTTTCCCCAAGAATGAGCTATTTTTTTGTCCAGTTTTCCTCAACAGCATATCACTTAGCGCTGATTTAATTCAGCGACCAGATAGTCAATAAAGACCCGTACTGCGGGCAATAAGCCGCGACGTGAAGGATAAACCACATGGAAAATACCATGCGGCGCTTTCCAGTCAGGGAGTACCCGAACAAGTTCACCACTTGCCACGTAATGCTCGACCACGTTATCTGGTAACAAAGTAACGCCTGATCCTGACGCGGCCAATTGTGCCAGCATATTTAAGTCAGAACCCATAACGGTTGGACTGACACGAATTTTTTTCTGTTCCTGCTGTTCATTTTGTAAGGTCAGAAACTGTTCGGTATGATCTTCAGCCATACTCAGGATTTTATGTTCAGCCAGTTGCTCAGGGGTTTTCAGTTCACCAAATTCATTTAAATAACCCTGACTGGCGAATAGATGCTGCTCAATTTTTTCAAACTGGCGGATCACCAGATTCGGATCATCATCCAGGCTGGAACGGACACGTAAGGCCAGATCAAAGCCTTCATTGATAATGTCGACCCGGCGATTGGTGATCATCATCTGGACTTTAATTTCAGGATATTTTTTCAAAAAATCCGGCAGAATTTTTGCCAGTTCATTCTGTGCAATAGACACTGGTAGACTGACTTTAATGGTTCCGCGTGGTTCGGTACTCAGATGATCGACCAGATCATGGGCTGCCTGTGCAGCACTCAGCATAACTTGGGCATGCCGGTAAATATTCATGCCGATATCGGTGACGGCAAAATGACGAGAACTGCGCTGAATCAGACGTACACCCAGACGCTCTTCCAGATTAAACACCCGACGGCTGAGTTTGGATTTGGGAATATCGGTCGCACGTTCGGCTGCACTAAAGCCGCCATGTTCCACCACCTGAGCGAAACAGTAAAAGTCATCCAGATCAGACAGCATGGTTTAATTCCATCCTTGCAACGATAAGCTGATTAAAAATTGATTGTTGCATACTGTCAATCAGAGAATGCAGCATATAAAAAAAATTTAATTCCCGGATTTCAGTAAACCTAGCAGTGTTTGCATGCCATCGGTCGCGTTTTGGGGGATTTTGTAAAACTGTGCAGGCAAATGCTGCTGCTCGGCTTTCGGGTCGATGTAATAGGCCGGACATTTCGCAGGAATCTCATGAATTAACCCGGCAACTGGATAAACTTGAAGGCTGGTGCCAATCACCACGAAAATATCGGCATCCTGTACACAGTCTTGAGCTTCTTCATACGCGGGTACGGCTTCGCCAAACCAGACCACATGAGGACGCAGCGGATAGCCTGCCTTACAAAAGTGTTGATTTAAATCTAATTCAGAGCCTTCAATTGGATAAAACTCGGTTGTGCTTTGTGCATCGGGGCCTGAGCTTTTGGCCAGGCGAACATTGCCATGTAAATGGATCACCTTGGAGCTGCCGGCACGTTCATGCAAGTCATCAATATTCTGGGTGATTACATGCACATCAAAGTTATCTTCAAGATTGGCGATCAGCTGATGGGCTGCATTTGGCTGTGCTTCCAGAATGTTTTTACGGCGGGCATTATAAAAGCGTTGTACCAGTTGTGGGTTTTTGGCCCAGGCTTCGGGTGTAGCGACTTCTTCTATACGATGCTGTTCCCAAAGTCCATCACTGTCACGAAAAGTATGAATGCCACTTTCGGCGCTCATGCCTGCACCGGAAAAGACCACCAGCTTTTTCATTATTCTGTCTCCTGAATCTTTAGGTAGCTGAACCGCTAGATTGCGAATTTTCTTTCAAGAAGATGCCAAGTTCTCGGGAAAATTTTAGCGGTTCAGTCAGTAAAGGCGTATGGCCAGACTTGCTGAAAATTATCTGTTTGGCATGAGGCAGGCTTTCTGCAATCAGGCGCTGACCTTCAAAAGGATACAACTTGGATTGTACACCGCTAAAGAAGGTCACCGGACAGCTAAGCTGAGCTAGAGCCTCGCGGTAATCTTCACGATGATATAAATAATTATTGATATACCACGCCATATAATCCACCCGGCTGGAAGGTAATAACAGGCTTTGCAGGCGAGGTTGATTTAGGATAAATGCGAAAGCTTTCAGACTATATTTTTGTTCATTTTGTAGCTGAATAAAATTTAGCCATAGGGCAGCGATTTGTTTACGTACCGAAATGTCGAGATCGCGGATCAATTCAACTTGCTGGTATTGTGCAAGTAGGGCAGAGAGCTGCTGCAGGATGTCGATAAATTCCTGATGACGTGGACCAAAAAGTCCAAAAGCCCAAGCATCATCGACCGGAATTTTAGGTGTTTGATCGATATGTAAATAAGCAGAAATCTGACTGGAAAAGTTGCCATAATGTATGCCGTGCATTGCTGTGGTTGCGCCCATAGAGTAAGCAAGCACAATGAATTTATCTAAATTGAGCTGTTGAATTACCGACTGAATATCCAACCAGTGACTGGAAATCGCATCCCTATCTGGCGGAATTTTACAGCGACTGGAAGCCCCAAAGCCGCGCCATTCTGGAATAATGAAACGGAAATTTTTCTGATGCGGATAGAGAAAAGCTTTCCATTGCCAGCTCAGCATGCCAAGTCCAGAGAGTACCAGTACCGGCTGTCCCCGACCGTATTCGCGTACAAACAGCTGTTCACCATCGGGCATGCGATAAAAGGGCATGTGTGTCTCCGTATTTATAATTGTTGTGCGTCAAATTGTTGCAGTCGCGGAATAACCTGTTCCAGCCAGGAAATCCAACCCAGTTCCTGATCAATTCCCAGTTGCAGAATCATTTTATGAATATATAAGGTACGGTCAGTTTTGTCCGCTTGAGCAAAGTCTTTGGCAAAAATCTGCTGATAGGTTTTCAGTTTTTCTTTATGCAGTTCCAGATGGCGTTCCAGTTCTGCCAAGGTGTTATTGCCACCAAGTTGGGCTTCGGCACGCAGACGTACCATTAGTTCTTCGCGCAGTTGTGCCGGTGGGCTTTGTTGTAGCATCCAGTTGGCCAGTTCTTCCCGGCCCAGACGTTTTACCTGATAAGTTTTTTTGCGGCTATTCGAGTCTTCCTCTTCTATCGTCGAAATCCAGCCTTTTTGCAGCATGGCATTCAGCTCGCGATAAATCTGCTGATGAGTGGCATTCCAGAAGAAGCCCATGGAACGGTCAAAACGGCGAGCCAGTTCGATTCCGGTGCTAGGTTTTTCAATCAGGCTGGTCAATAAAACATGCGCTAAAGACATAAACGTCTCAAAAAAGTGACTCGGGATTATTATGCAACATGTTGCATAAAAATCAATTCTGGCATATAAATTAGTGCAACAAGTTGCATTAAACTGGAAAGATTGAGGGATCAAACTGCCAGTTGCTAAAACAATAGCCAGCCTAAACGCATGCTCAGGAGTTGAAATGTCTAAATATCCGAATTTACTTGCCCCATTGAACTTGGGTTTTACCACACTTAAAAACCGCGTATTAATGGGTTCCATGCACGTTGGTCTTGAAGAAGCACCCGGCGGATATGATCGGATGGCAGCTTTTTATGCAGAGCGCGCCAAAGGTGGAGTCGCTTTAATCGTCACCGGCGGGATTTCACCAAATGATCATGGCGTAACGTTTCATGGCGGTTCCAAACTTGACACCATTGAAGAAGCTGAAAAGCATAAGGTGATTACCCAGGCCGTACATGAAGCGGGCGGGAAAATTGCCATGCAGATTCTGCATACCGGACGTTATTCTTATCAGGCTGAAAATGTCGCGCCATCCCCAATTCAGGCACCGATCAATCCAGTCAAACCGCATGCTTTAACTTCGGCTGAGGTGCAGCAAACCATTGATGATTTTGCCAATTGTGCCAAGCTGGCTCAATACGCCGGTTATGACGGTGTAGAAATCATGGGCTCGGAAGGCTATCTGATTAACGAATTTATTGCAGCACGTACCAACCATCGTGATGATGAGTGGGGTGGAAGCTATGCAAACCGCATCCGTTTCCCGATTGAAATCGTACGCCGTACCCGTGAAATGGTCGGTGAGAACTTTATCATTATTTATCGCCTATCTATGCTGGATCTGGTCGAAGGCGGTTCAACTCTGGAAGAAGTCATCCAGTTGGCCAAAGAAATTGAAAAAGCCGGTGCGACCATTATCAATACTGGCATTGGCTGGCATGAAGCGCGTATTCCGACGATTGCCACCAAAGTGCCACGTGCAGCCTTCACTTGGGTCACGCGTAAGCTGAAAGGTCAGGTGAAGATTCCTTTAATCACTTCAAACCGTATTAATACTCCGGAAATGGCTGAATATGTATTGGCGTCTGGTGATGCTGATATGATTTCTATGGCCCGTCCGATGCTGGCAGACTCTGAGTTTGTCCTGAAAGCGGAGCAGGGTCGTAGTGATGAGATCAATACCTGTATCGGTTGTAATCAGGCCTGTCTGGATCATATTTTCTCAATGAAAATTGCCACCTGTCTGGTCAATCCACGTGCCTGCTATGAAACAGAGCTCATTTTTAAAGAAACCAATGTAGCAAAAAATATTGCCGTGATTGGTGCGGGTCCTGCAGGTTTAAGCTTTGCTGTATATGCAGCAAATCGCGGTCATCAGGTGACGGTATTTGAAGCCGCTGCTCAGATTGGCGGGCAGTTTAATATTGCCAAGACCATTCCGGGCAAGGAAGAGTTTTATGAAACCTTGCGCTACTTCAAGCGTCAGATTGAATTACAACCACGTATCAAATTGCAACTGAATCATAAGGCGAGTCTGGAAGAGCTGGCTCAGTCAAGCTTTGATGATATTGTGGTGGCAACAGGCGTGACACCACGTCAGCTTGAGATTCCAGGCATTGATCATGCAAAAGTACTGTCTTATCTGGACGTTTTGAAAGAACGTAAGCCGGTGGGTCAGCGAGTTGCCATTATTGGTGCAGGCGGTATTGGTTTTGATACAGCCGAATTCTTGAGCCATGAAGGGGAAAGTGGCAGTATCAATCCGGAAAAATTCTATGATGAATGGGGTATTGATACTGACTATGAAAATGTCGGTGGCTTAAAAGCTGCAAATGTAGAAAAACCGCAACGTGAAATTTATTTATTGCAACGTAAAGCTGCTTCAGTCGGCGCGAGTTTGGGTAAAACCACAGGCTGGATTCATCGTACCGGTTTAAAACACCGTGACGTAAAAATGATTGCGGGCGCCAATTATGAAAAAATTGATGATCAGGGCTTACATATTGTCGTGAATGACAAGCCTGCTGTGTTGGAAGTCGATCACGTGATTATTTGTGCCGGTCAGGAATCTTATACCGCCATGTTTGATGAGCTAAAAGCGGCGGGTAAAAATGTGCATCTGATTGGTGGAGCGAAAGAAGCGGGTGAGCTGGATGCCAAGCGTGCAATCCGTCATGGTGCTGAATTGGCGGCGGTGATCTGAAAATATTAAAACCTGCTTTTTCCCCTCTCCTTTATTAAAGGAGAGGGTTAGGGAGAGGATTTGTAAGAAAGAATCCCCCCTTGCGAAGCAGTACTTCTCACCTTTAATAAAAGGGGGAATTCTTTCAATTAAAAGAAAGAAGTATTTAAGCTTTTATTAAAAAATATCAAAAAAGAAGGAATCCAAAATGACCATCGAAAATACCAGAAAATCCATTGCACGCTGGCATGAGATGCTGGAAACCCGTGATATGTCGATCTTGAATGAACTACTTGCTGAAGAAGTGGTATTTCGTTCGCCTGTGGCTTTTCAGCCTTATCCTGGAAAACAGGTGGTATTTTTTATTTTGACCAATGTCATTCAAGTCTTTGAAAAATTCACCTATCACCGTGAATTTATAAGTGAAGATGGTAACAATGTCGTACTTGAGTTTTCTGCCAATGTGGGCGATAAAAAACTAAAGGGAGTTGACATGATTCAGTTTAATGAAGAGGGGCAGATGATTGATTTTGAAGTCATGATTCGACCTAAGTCCGGACTTGAAGCCTTGGCTGTACAGATGGGCCAGCGGATGCAATCATTCCAAGCTAAAACTTAATTCGAACTATTGATTCAAGTCGGCATGAAATTTGTAAATCACAGCTAGTACAACTAGAGGGGGATGACAGATGAAAATGTTGCTTAAAAAATTGGGTCAGCTTTCCAGTGAGTATCTGGATCGTTTCAGTGGAGCAGACGAGCCGACCCTGTATTACAATCCGAATGGTGTATTTTCAGGACTCATTGAGCGCTTACCGCAGCTGCAACAAAAATATCGTCCTACACCTTGGTTAGCCAATGCACACGCACATATTCTGTATTTCGATTTAATTAAAAAACGTACCATTAAGCTGAAATATGACGCGCTTGAACAGCTGAAAATGTCAGATGGCGGAATTACCGGTATTGCCTGGTATGGACTGGATCTTCCTGCAAATACCCCTACCATTGTTTTATTGCATACGATAACCGGTTCTCCTGAATCAATGCGTGAACTGGTTCGTGATCTGCATAAATATACGGGTTGGCGTGTTGCATTGTGTTTACGCCGTGGTCATGCAGACTTACCCATGCCTGTGCCTAAAATGAACCTGTTTGGTTCAACTCAGGATTTGCGTGAACAACTCTTGTATATACAGGACAGATTTCCTCAGTCCGATCTCTATGGGGTTGGCTCTTCTGCGGGTACGGGATTGTTAGTGCGTTATCTGGGCGAAGAGGGTGAACAAACCCCATTAAAAGCAGCTTTTGCTTTATGTCCTGGCTATAACACTGAAACTGGTTTTGCCAATGTGCATCCGTTTTACAGTAAAGTTATGGCCAAAAAACTGATTAAGCGCTTTATTCATCCTTATCAGGAAACCTGGCAGGTCTGCCCAAGCTGGAAACAGTTATTAGAAGTTAAAGATCTGTCCGAATTTGAAAAACTCTATTTTGAACTGGCCGGATTTACGGATTATGCCAGTTATACCCAGGCAACCAATCCGATTTATGTATTTGAAAGTATCAAAATTCCGCTGATGATTTTAAATGCGGAGGATGATCCGGTTTGTCACATCCGAAATTTAGAACCTTATAAAGAAAAAATTCGGGCGATGTCCAATATTATGGTGATTACCACCAAAAAAGGCAGTCATTGCGGCTTTTATCAGGGCTTGATGCAAACCGAATCTTGGGCTACCCGACTAATGGCAGACTATTTGATTCACTTATCTCGTGCACCGGCAACAGTATCTGCTTAAAAAGTTCCAATAAAAAACCCAGCATCTGCTGGGTTTTTTGATGAATGATCCTGTAATTAGTCAAGTGCTGGCATCGCTGCGGCAATCGCGTCAGCAACCGCATCATCCTCAGACTTGTTTTCTGGATTTGAATTGGTTTTAGGTGTGGTCTCAGCAGGCTTTGACGCAGGTTCTTCGCGGGTTTCAGGCACTGGTGCCGGCTCAGTAGTTTCTGGTTTTTTGATTTCACGACGGATTTCAGTCGTGGTGTTTTCAGTTTGCTCACGTTGAATTTCAACCGTTGGCGCTACTTCCTCTTCAATTGCCGCTGGCTCTACAGGTTCAAGCGGTTCAAATTGCGTTGGTTCTGGAGTCGAGATTTCAGATGCTGGAGTAACTTCTACTTGCTCTTCTTCTTTTGGTGCTTCTTTTTTTACACACGCAGTTAATGTCAGGCCAGTCAGGATTAGGGTGGAGATTAAAAGTTTCTTCATCATCATTGCATCAAACATAAAAGTGTGGAGTGGATACACTATTATAGCAGCAAAATGCAAGATAGAAATCATATGAACTTACTGTAATTTTTTATAGGAATTGCTGTTAGAATAGTCAATTGTTTATTGTTCTTTGAATTGATGCGGATTGACTTTGCTTTCTAGGTACAAGGTAAAGTAAAATTGCGCAACATTGCAGGCCGATTTAGGCTCGATTGTACGAGAAACCCAATGACCCATTTTATTTTCGTTACTGGTGGTGTAGTTTCATCACTAGGTAAAGGTATTTCAGCTGCTTCTGTTGCTGCACTTTTAGAAGCTCGTGGTTTAAAAGTGACCATGGTAAAAATGGATCCATACATTAATGTCGATCCAGGGACAATGAGCCCATTCCAGCATGGTGAAGTTTTTGTTACAGAAGATGGTGCTGAAACAGACTTAGACTTGGGTTACTACGAACGTTTCTTGCGTCGTGCGAAAATGACCAAACTAAATAACTTCACATCAGGCCGTGTTTACCAGGATGTTCTAAACAAAGAACGCCGTGGTGACTATCTAGGCGGTACTGTTCAAGTTATTCCACACATTACTGACAATATCAAAGAGCGTGTACTTCGTGCAGGCGAAGGTTATGACGTTGCGATCGTAGAGATCGGCGGTACTGTAGGTGACATTGAATCTCTCCCATTCATGGAATCTGTACGTCAGTTAATGGTTGAACTTGGTCATAAACGTACCATGTTAATGCACTTAACGTTACTCCCATACATTAAGTCTGCAGCAGAATTAAAAACCAAACCAACACAGCACTCTGTTAAAGAACTCCTGTCGATTGGTATTCAGCCAGACATTCTCATCTGTCGTACAGAGTACGATGTAGATGCAGATACGACGCGTAAGATAGCATTATTTACCAACGTTGAAGCACGTGCCGTTGTGGTATGTAAAGACGCACGTTCGATCTACCAGATTCCACGTACATTCTACGAACAAAATGTTGATGATTTAATCTGTGAACGTTTTGGTTATAACGATCTTCCTGAAGCTGATTTAACAGATTGGGATAACGTTGTAGAAGCATTACTGAACCCTGAATACACCGTACGTGTTGCAATGGTCGGTAAATACGTTGAACTTCCAGATGCTTACAAATCTGTCAACGAAGCACTTTTACATGCGGGTATTCAAAACCGTGTGAAAGTTCAGATTGACTACGTAAACGCTGAAGAGCTTGAAGGCCAAGATGTAGCAGAAGTATTGAAAGATGCTGATGCGATTCTGGTTCCTGGTGGTTTCGGTGAGCGCGGTACTGAAGGCAAAATGAAGGCGATTCAGTTCGCACGTGAGAACGGTGTGCCGTTCCTCGGTATTTGCTTGGGTATGCAGTTGGCTGTGATCGAATATGCACGTAATGTTGCTGGTATTGCAGACGCGACCTCGACTGAATTTAACCGTTCAACCAAATCTCCATTGATTGGTTTAATTACTGAATGGTTAGATGAGCGTGGTGAAGTTCAGCAACGTTCTGCTGATTCTGATCTGGGTGGCACGATGCGTTTAGGCGCGCAAAAATCTGAACTGGTTGCAGGGACTAAAACTGCAGAAGTTTATGGTTCTGAAGAAATCATCGAGCGTCACCGTCACCGTTACGAGATGAACAACCGTTATATCCCAGTGCTGGAAGAAAAAGGCATGAAGATTTCTGGTTATTCTCCGGTACAGCATCTGGTAGAAACTGTTGAAATTCCTGCACATCCTTGGTTTATTGCAGTACAATTCCACCCGGAATTTACCAGCTCGCCACGTGATGGTCACCCATTATTTGCAGGTTTCATTGATGCTGCGAAAAAGCAGTACCAAAAAACCAAATAATCGGTGCGTAGGACACAACTAGGGAAGTTTAAATGTCGCAATTAAAACCACAAGAAATTGTACGTTTGGGCGATATACAAATGGCAAATCATTTGCCATTTGTATTATTCGGCGGAATGAATGTACTTGAATCTAAAGACCTGGCTTTTGAAATCGCAGAGACTTATGTCGATATCTGTACACGTTTGGGCATTCCTTATGTGTTCAAAGCCAGCTTTGATAAAGCCAACCGTTCAAGCCTGAACTCTTTCCGTGGCCCAGGCCTGGAAAAAGGTCTCGAGTGGTTAGCTGACATTAAAAAACACTTTAATGTGCCGATCATCACCGATGTGCATGAGCCGTATCAAGCGGCTCCTGTTGCAGAAGTGGCAGACATTATTCAATTGCCAGCTTTCTTAAGCCGTCAGACGGATCTTGTGGAAGCCATGGCAAAAACGGATGCCATCATCAATATCAAAAAAGCCCAGTTCCTGGCTCCACACGAAATGCGCCATATTCTGCATAAGTGTCTGGAAGCTGGAAATGACAAACTGATCATTTGTGAACGCGGTTCGGCATTTGGCTATAACAATCTGGTTGTAGACATGCTGGGCTTCGACATCATGAAAGAAATGAATGTCCCGGTATTCTTTGATGTGACCCATGCCTTACAAACCCCAGGCGGCCGTGCAGATTCTGCCGGTGGTCGTCGTGCGCAAATTACAACGCTTGCGCGTGCGGGTATGGCAACGGGTCTTGCTGGTTTGTTCTTAGAGGCACACCCAGATCCGGAAAAAGCCAAGTGTGATGGTCCATGTGCGCTGCGCATGTCTCAGCTTGAGCCTTTCCTGGCACAGCTAAAAGAATTGGATACCTTGGTCAAAGGTTTCGAAAAGTTAGATACACACTGAGTTTATCACTCTTGCGCTGCCGTATAGGCAGCTCATATTAATCAACTGAGGAATAGTTCATGAGCCAAATCGTTGACATTCGTGCACGTGAAATTTTGGACTCTCGTGGTAACCCTACCATCGAAGCAGACGTAATCTTAGCATCTGGCGTAGTTGGCCGTGCATGTGCACCATCTGGTGCTTCAACTGGTTCTCGTGAAGCTTTAGAACTTCGTGATGGCGATAAAGCGCGTTACTTAGGTAAAGGCGTTAAAACTGCGGTAAATAACGTAAATACGTTAATCCGTGACGCTTTGGTCGGTAAATCAGTATTCGAACAAAAAGACATCGATAACACGATGATCGCGCTTGACGGTACTGAAAACAAAGAAAAACTAGGTGCAAACGCAACTTTGGCAGTGTCTTTGGCTGCTGCTCGCGCTGCTGCTGAAGAAAAGAAAATTCCTCTTTTCCAATACATCGCAGATCTTCGCGGTCAAACGATTCTAACTATGCCTGTACCAATGATGAACATCATCAATGGTGGTTCACATGCAGACAACAACGTCGATATTCAAGAATTTATGATTGAGCCAGTAGGCTTCACTTCATTCTCTGAAGCGCTACGTGCCGGTGCTGAAATCTTCCATTCACTTAAATCAGTTTTAAACAAAAAAGGTTTAAACACTGCGGTAGGTGATGAAGGTGGTTTTGCGCCGAACTTACGTTCAAACGAAGAAGCAATCACAGTTATTCTTGAAGCAATTGGTCAAACTGGCTACAAAGCAGGTTCTGACATCATGCTTGCGCTTGACTGTGCATCTTCAGAATTCTACAAAAATGGTCAGTACATTCTTGCTGGCGAAGGCAACAAAGCGTTCACAAGCAACCAGTTCTCTGACTATTTGGCAGGTCTTGTAAACCAGTACCCAATTATCTCGATCGAAGATGGTCTGGACGAATCTGACTGGGAAGGCTGGTCTTACCTGACTTCTATTCTTGGCGACAAGATCCAGTTGGTTGGTGACGACTTGTTCGTAACGAACCCGAAAATTCTGCAACGTGGTATCAACGAAAAAGTGGGTAACTCGATTCTGATCAAATACAACCAGATCGGTACCTTGACTGAAACTTTAGATGCCATCTACCTTGCGAAAGAGAATGGTTACTCTACTGTAATTTCACACCGTTCAGGTGAAACGGAAGATTCAACGATTGCTGATCTTGCAGTAGGTACAGCAGCGGGTCAAATCAAGACTGGTTCACTTTGCCGTTCTGACCGTGTAGCGAAATATAATCAATTACTTCGTATCGAAGAATTGACTAATGCTGCATATCGCGGTAAAGCTGAGTTCAAAGGTTTGAACTAAGCGACTTATGTCAATGTTAAATGTATTCGACTCGACTGCGAGTAAAGTACTGTTGGGCCTTGCGATCATTTTGATCGCAGGGTTTCAATATTTATACTGGTTTGGTGAAGGTGGTTATCATGATCATCAGCAACTGACCCAGAAAATCCAGCAACAAATGGAATTGAATGATGAGCTGAAAGAGCGTAATCGCGTTCTGGCGGCAGAAGTTTATGATTTGAAGAATGGTATTGAAGCCATCGAAGAACATGCGCGTTTAGATCTTGGTCTGATTAAGCCACGCGAAACTTTTATTCAAATGAGCACGATCAGTACTCAATATAAACCGATCTATCTTAATCCTAATTCTAAAGTAGACCTGCGAACCAATGAGTCAGCTGAAGCACCAACCACACCCTAAACTTTGGGTCATTCTTCCAGCTGCAGGTTCCGGTAGCCGTTTCTCCAAAACAGAACTGAAACAATATCAGATGATTCAAGAGCGAACTGTTCTTGAACATACGGTGGCTCGTCTGAATCAACTGCCTTTGGCGGGTTATGTCCTGGCGATTGGTGAACAGGACAACGTCGCAAAAATGCTGCCATTTTCCAGTCAAGAGAAAGCTCATTTCTGTCTGGGCGGTGCCGAGCGGGTGAATTCCGTGTTAAATGCACTCACGTATTTATCTCAAATCGCTTCTGAAGATGAGTGGGTGCTGGTACATGACGCGGCGCGTCCCTGTGTCGGTCTGGATTGTCTGCAACAGTTAGTCAATACGGCGATTACAAATGATCAGGCTGCGATTCTGGCGATTCCGGTGCGAGATACACTTAAGCGTGTAGTAACCAATTTTGATATTGAGGAAACAGTGGATCGCTCGATGCTCTGGCAGGCACAAACGCCACAAATGGCCAAGCTAGGTGTGTTAAAACGGGCGCTTGAGCAGGCTTTGCAAGATGGTGCCACGATTACCGATGAAGCTAGTGCGCTGGAACATATCGGTAAGCCGGTGAGTGTAGTACAAGGGCGTTCCGATAATATTAAAATTACCTATCCGGACGATCTGGAACTGGCCAAGCTGATTTTACAGGCTCAGGCTTAAAAATATATTCAAATAATATTTAAATAAAAGCAGAATAAATCTGGCTATAGCGATCTATTCGCTATAGCTTTCACTTATAATTTTGCCATCATTCTTTTTCACCTTTTGGCCAATGATACCTTCACAGCAGTATCGGTTTTTACGTCACTCTTTGCGTGATGGACGTAGTATTAACCCGCAAGATTCATCTCGATGGACCAAGTTGCACCTTGATCCCTGGTTATTGTGCTTTCTGGTTCTCAATGCAATCCTGGGTTTAATGGTGGTGTATAGCGCGACATCCGAAGACTCTGGCATGGTGGTGCGTCAGGCGATCAGTTTTGGAATTGGTTTTGTGCTGCTATTTATCTGTGCGCAGATTCCACCGAAAGTCTATCAGGCGATTAGTCCATACCTGTATGCCTTCGGGATCTTCATGCTGCTTCTGGTCTTTGTGATTGGTGAAAAACGTTTGGGTGCAACCCGCTGGATTACCTTGCCAGGGGTGGGAAGCATGCAACCGAGTGAGGTGATGAAATTTGCCATGCCTTTGATGATGGCATGGTATTTTGCACGTAAGCCATTTCCTCCCAAATTTTTGCATATTGTCGGGGCTTTGATTTTATTGGGCGTACCATTTGTTTTGGTGGCACTTCAGCCTGACTTGAACATTGGCTTGGTAATTCCTGGTATTTTTGTTCTATTTTTAAGTGGGATGTCGTGGCGTCTGATTGGTGGTGCAGCAGCGGCGGTAGCTGTGGCAGCTCCGGCTGCATGGATGTTCGTGCTACAAGAGTATCAAAAAAAACGTATTACTACGCTATTTGATCCGGAGTCGGATGCCTTGGGTGCAGGCTGGAATATTATCCAGTCCAAAATTGCGATTGGTTCAGGTGGTTCCACGGGTAAAGGCTATACTGAAGGTACGCAATCACATTTAGGTTATCTTCCTGAACATCATACTGACTTTATTATGTCGACTTATGCCGAAGAATTCGGTTTTATCGGTGTTTTCCTACTGTTTAGTTTATTCACTGCCATTATTATTCGCTGTTTGATGATTGGTTTAAACAGCTTTCATAACTTTGGCCGTTTATATGCTGGAGCCATGGGGCTGACTTTCTTCTTCTTTGTATTTTTAAACTCAGGCATGGTGAGCGGGATTTTACCTGTGACCGGAGATCCATTGCCGCTGATGAGCTATGGCGGAACGGCGGTGATTTCCATGTTGGCCGGGATGGGCATTGTGATGTCGATTCATACTCATCGATAATTATTCTAAAAGTCGGACTAGTTCCGGCTTTTTTATTATTCTTAAAACAAAACATAAATAATCTCTATTAAGTATAAAAAGGAAGTTAAGTTTGAGTAATATTTTTCGTGAATCAGAAAAAATGTTGGTAGAGCTTGGGAGTGAATTAAATAATTCAATATTTTTGGAGGGTGGGCCTCGGCTTGAGATAGTTTATCAATGCTGTGAATTGTCGATTGAGCATGGTGTGGCTATTCTCAGTTTACTGGAAATAAAAAGAGATATATCTGCGCTTGCCTTGTTTAGAATTCAGTTTGAGGCGGTCGTTAGAGCTTACTGGTTACTTATGGTTGCCTCAAATCAAGAAATACAAAAGTTTGAATTAAATAATGCAGATGACCTTTTAAAGAATATTAAAATCCCGACAGCAGTAGAAATGATAACGAAATTAGAGAATATTGTAGAGATAGCTCATATAGTAGAGATATTTAAAGAGTTTAAATTTTACTCATTAAAACATTTGCATTCTATTGTTCATACAGGACGAAATTCATTAATTCAAAAAAGAGCAGGATTAGCTGATGAGCAAATGCTTGTGATTATTAAACAAGTAAATGGATTTATTACGATGGCTGCACAAATATTGTTAAGACATGCGGGTAAAGAAAAGTATATTCATCACATTCATGCGCAATATAGAAATTGTTTCCAGATGCAGAGTGATATAACAGTAGAACAAAAAGCAGAAATCGATAAGCGATATCAAAAAGCCCTCACTTGAGGGCTTTTTTAATTTCATACTTTAACTGAGAAACCAAGTGTAATAGCCCCAGATCATTAAAGGCCATGCCAAGAATGGACTAAACAACCATTTCCAGAACCAGTGGCGCGGCATAAAGCCAACACCATGGACAAAGCCTCCAGAAATACCAATCATGATATACATCATGGCACTATGGCTATATTCACCGTTGGCATCCAGCATTGCAGAAGGATGAACCAATAACACTGCTGCGAGAGGAAAAGCCAGGAGGCAGGAAATCATCATCGCAAATTTGTTTGGTTTCTTGTCTACAACGGTTTTCTCAAGCGCAGCTTCGGTCATGTTTTATTCCTCATCTAGGTCTTGGTGTTGTTCCATGTAAATGGCAGCAATCACACTGGCAAAACATGCCATCAGTACACCCAGAATCCAAGCAAAATACCACATAGTTGTCTCTCCTTAAGACACAGCCCTTAGTACAGGCTGTGTGAATTATCTTCAATGTGTTTGTTGGTAATCACGCCCCACATCTTGTAATAACACCAAGTGGTATAGATCAGGATCAGTGGAACAAAGATACAGGCAGCAACGGTCATGACCGTTAAAGTATTTTTACTAGATACCGCATCCCACATAGTCAGACTTGCAACCGGGTTAATGCTTGAAGGCATCAGGAAAGGGAATAGGGCAAAACCAGCAGTTAGAATTGCACCGATGACAGCCAGAGATGAACCCAAGAAGCTCAGGCCTGCTTTGTTTTTACCTGCTGCCAAGACAATGATCAAGCCACCCAAAATGCCGGCAATAGGCGCTGCCATCGTGATTGGATAAGTCGAATAGTTGTTCATCCAGCCTGGATTAGCATTGGTCAATACTTCTTTTGCAAGCGGATTGGCAACACCATTGGTATCAAAAGGTGTAACCAAGGTATAGCCTTGAATACCACCAAAATACAACCATGCACCGGCTGCCAGGAAAGTTGCCAAATACACCAGACCCATGATTTGCGTTGCTTTGGCAGAACGCTGACGTAGGTCACCATCTGTGCGTAACATCAGCCATGCACCACCATGTGCACACAGCATCGATAAACTGACCAGACCACAGACAATTGCAAACGGATTCAGCAGGGCAAAGAAGCTACCTGTATAAGTAGAACGTACAGTTTCATCTAAAGTAAATGGTACACCCAGGAACATGTTGCCGAAAGCTACACCAAAGACCAATGCAGGAACTGCACCACCAATGGCTAGACCCCAGTCCCATGAATTGCGCCATTTGGTATTTTCCAGCTTTGAGCGATAGTCAAAGCCGACCGGACGCAGAAACAGGGCAAACAGGACTAGTAGCAGGGCCCAGTACATGCCGGAGAAGGCAGTTGCATAGACCATTGGCCAGGCAGCGAATAACGCACCGCCGGCAGTAATAAACCAGACCTGATTACCGTCCCAGTGCGGCGCAATGGTATTGATCGCTGCACGGCGCTCGCTATCATTTTTGCCCACAAATGGCATGATCGCCATGGAGCCCATATCGAAGCCATCGGTGAGGGCAAAGCCAATCAGCAATACGCCGACCAGCACCCACCAAATGATTTTTAATAATTCATATTCGATCATGCGTGAGTCTCCTAATTTGCCTTCTCTGCAGCTGCAAGCTTTTCAAAATGGTATTTACCGGTATGCAGTGAGCTTGGGCCAAGACGTGAGAACTTGATCATCAGATACATCTCGATAATCAGTAACACGGTATAGAATGCTGCCAATGCAAGGATTGAACCCCAGACATCACCTGTACTTAAGCTTGATGCTGAAAGATGCGTCGGTAATACCTCACCAATGGTCCAAGGTTGACGACCTACTTCTGCCACATACCAGCCAGTTTGCGCAGCAACCCAAGGCAGAGGAAGTGCAAATAATGCAAATTTCAATAACCATGGTTTGTTTTCAGCATTACGTTTTGCTACCGCAAAAGTTGCCAGTGCAAATAGAAGTAGCATCAAGAAGCCAGAAGCAACCATGGCACGGAAGGCCCAGAACAGACTTGGTACGTGTGGAATGGTATCTTTAGCAGCTGCTTTGATTTGCTCTTCAGAGGCATCAACGACATTTGGCGTGTATTTCTTCAGCAGCAGACCGTAACCGAGGTCTTTTTGGCTTTCTTCAAAAGCGGTTTTCAGTTCTGGAGACTGATCACCAGCACGTAATTTTTCCAGTTGCGAATAGGCCACCATACCATTACGGATACGCGCTTCATGCTGAACCAGCAGGTCCTTAATACCTGTAACTTGTTCAGTCGTAGAACGTGTAGCAATCAGACCCATTACATAAGGAATTTTCACTGCATAATCTGTAGTCATGGTTTCCTTATTCGGAATACCGAACAAAGTAAATGGTGCAGGTGCAGGGTGAGTATCCCATTCTGCTTCAATCGCTGCCAGTTTGGTTTTCTGTACATCGCCCAGCTCATAACCTGATTCATCACCCAGTAAAATCACCGAAAGTGTAGAAGCAAGCCCGAAGATGGCTGCAATGGCAAAAGAACGGCGTGCAAAAGGCAGGTCACGTTTTTTCAGCATGTAGTAACTTGAAATAGCCAGGACGAAGATGGCGCCTGTGACATAACCGGCAGACACTGTATGCACAAATTTAACCTGAGCGACCGGGTTAAAGATCAATGCAGCAAAGTCCACCATTTCCATACGCATGGTTTCATAGTTAAATGCCGAACCGACCGGGTTTTGCATCCAGCCATTGGCGACCAGAATCCAGAGTGCGGACATGTTTGAACCCAAAGCCACCAGCCAGGTTACGGCCAGATGTTGTACTTTGGACAGGCGATCCCAGCCAAAGAAGAACAAGCCAATAAACGTCGATTCAAGGAAGAAGGCCATCAAACCTTCAATCGCCAGCGGTGCACCGAAAATATCACCGACATAATGCGAGTAATAAGCCCAGTTGGTTCCGAACTGGAACTCCATGGTCAGGCCTGTGGTTACCCCTAAGGCAAAGTTAATACCAAACAGTTTTCCCCAGAACTTGGTCATGTCTTTATAGATTTCTTTGCCAGAAATCACATAGGTGGTTTCCATAATAGCAAGCAGAAAAGCCAGGCCTAAAGTCAGTGGAACAAAAATAAAGTGATACATCGCGGTCATGGCGAACTGGAACCGCGAGAGATCGACCACGCTTTCAGAAATCATCAACGTGTCTCCTGGATTTGGGAAGGATTGCCGGCGATACGCTCGGCGACTTGGTTATCAAAATTTTTAGGAATCGTAGGCGCATCAAACCAGATATTTTTAATTACCATCAGTAGAATAACCTTGATAATTAAAATAGCGGTTATTTCTCTAACCACTCTCTGGTTTAGATTTTTGGGAACTAAGCTCATTCGACTAAGCCTGTTATATGACTTGTTGTATATTATTAATCTATTGTAACTAAAAAATAAATAGACGATACAGTTTAAATAAATATATATTTATAAGTGTTTGAAAATATTGAATATATATTTATATGAGTTAAAATTTATTCTAAATATTTTTTATTATTTTATGTAATTTTATCGGTTTTTAAATCCGACTAAAATGCTTATATTTATATATTTTAATGTAGATTATTTTAGTTGGATTAATATTTTTTAATCTGATTAAAATGCTTGGTTTTAAAATAAAGAATAAAATTAATCAAACTAAACTGGTTGGTTTTATGAGGGTTGAATATCAGTGTCACAATCTTTCTCACTATATTTATATTGATAAAAAACACACCAAAAAAAGAACATGCTGGAGGCATGTTCTTTTTAAGCTTTGTGAGGGAGACTGGACTTAGAAGTCGTAACGCATGCCTAGAGAAAGACCTAGGCTGTCTTCACCGCGTGCGCCACCTACAGCATTGGTACGACCTTGTGCCCAAGGGGTAAGGTTTGAGTTTTCATCATTTAGTACAGTTGCTATGTTGCCATAAATGCGGACTGTTGGATCTAAACGGTGTTCAAGTCCGATTGCCAGTAAAGTTGCATTCGCATCATCGGCATCGACATCGCGGTGGAATACTTCACCACGGAATGAGGTTTTTGGTGCAAATTTATATTCACCGGCTACACCAAATACTTGTGCATCTGGGTTTGCTTCAGAATTATCATGTTGAAGGAATTGGTATAAACCGCCCAGATTGAATTCAGGGGTGATTTTGTAAGCACCAGCAATACGGAAACCATCGCGTTCGCCACGACCTGCATCTTCTTCATAATGTTCATAGGCAGCAGCAAAATCAACTTTACCTTCTTTATAGGTTAAAGCGAGGTCGTATGCTTTATCATCGCGATTATCTTTATTGGTAGTAGTTGTGGTT